>NZ_QPTY01000074.1:0-3493 GCF_005236045.1 Enterococcus sp. VV15 | reverse complement strand
CAAAAATTGAAAGCATGGGCTTCTAAATTGAAAAGGAATCAAATCGACTTTTACAATGAATCGCTAGATATGTTTCAGCAAACAAAAGCAGGTGGTGGAGCGTATGACGTAAATGGTTATGCTTCGGTGACAGAGTTTCATTTAGATGGATCAATCAATCCTAACGCTGAAAATGGTCATGTGATTATTAACGCTCGATTTAAAGCGGACAGTAATGATCTGGCGATTGCAAAAGTGATTGAGAAGTATGTTGGATTGTGGGGATCATCGAAACCCACTGGCGTTGTGGGAAGGTCAAACCTATTAAACTGCAATGTTTTTGCGAATCGAGGTATTTCTTATCGATTGGTCGAATTAGGATTCATTACGAACAAGCGGGATATTGATGAGCTAACAAAAAATATTGATGCGATTGCGAAAGGGATAGTTGAAGCGATTACAGGCGAATCACTGAGTGGAGCTACTTCTTCTACAAATACAGTATCAAAACCACAAACACCATCCGACCATGACAAAGCAGTAGCAGCAAGTAAAGCTGTTCATCAAGGGAACGCATGGGCAAAATTAGATAAGTTCAATGAAGTAAGTAAAGGGAAAGTGCGAATTGCTGGATGGCTGGTACCAGATAAACCAGAAGGTGCAATCGGTAAATTTGCTTATGTATTGATCATGAAGCATGGCACAACTGAAGAAATCACTCGTGTGGCTTCGCAAGGAATCAAACGACCTGACGTGAAGAAAAACTATGGCTACAAAGGTGGCGATACCCTAGGAATGGACGTCACCTTGGATTTAAGCTGGGTGAAAAAAGGAACGAAAATTGATATCATCTTACGTCGATGCAATCAAGCGAATGGTGAAGGTGCAGTAAATGATGTGTGTATTTCTGATATTTATTTGACACTATAAAAATAGCCCCTCGTTGAGGGGCATTACATAATCAGCTGCATAAGTTGCTAAATAAATTTTTGATATATTCAAAGAATTTATTTAGTATTTTTAGGGGAGAACAATAGATAATAAACATAATAAAATTAAACAAAATAAAAAGACTAAATAATACAAATTTCACAATAGAATCTTGGGACGTAATACTAAAGATATTTGTAAATGGTTGTACCCAGTCAGAATATCTGACTGCTCTTAAGAGTAAAGAAAATAAAAACAAATCAACAAAAAAGAACATACTAAAATAAAGAGTGGGGTGCTTTTGCTTAGTGCTACAATCACACTTTGCTTGTCCACATGCACAACTTTTTAATTTTAAGTTAGTTAATTTTGAAATAGCGTTAAATGATATAAATACTATTAACAATAGAGTTATTGATGATAAAGAGATATACATTAGGATTTTAGATAACGGTGTTTTCGCAAGGTTATCACCTATAGCTCCGATTTGTGATAGACCACCAAATACTGCGAAAATAATGGTTGAAAATATTCCCATCATGCTAAGAACATCAATTGTCATTTTTTCGTACTTTGTTTTATATTTCTCTTCCGTTTCTGCCAAAGATTTACCTAAATTTGTAAAATTTTGGCTTAATGTATACAACTCTGTTTTTTCTGATTTGAGATCATCTTTTAATTGTAAAAGTTCGCTTTTTTGCTCTTTATATAAGCTATTTTTTTGGCTTAAAGCTAAACTAAGATGTTCTGTTATTTTTGCTAAACTAGATATTGCATTCTTGTCTCTCAGTGTTAATTTATCTTGTTCTTTTTTAGTTATAAATATTTCGACGTAGAACTCTCTTATATCATTTATAAGACCTTCGGCAGTATCCTCCTCATCTTTAAAAACAGAGGTAGTGAGATCAGCGTAAGGTATAGCATTCGATGGAATCTTACTGGCTGTCTCGTAAAGATCGTTAAGGTCTTTTTTTAAATCTTTTTGTATGTAATCAATATTAGAATATTTTTCAAATATTGATAGTAACTTATCTACAAAAGGAGCAGAATTAACGATATAATTCTGCTCCAATTCCTCTATCTCATCTTGTGTAAGTGGAGTTTTAAGTTCATTTTGCGACATCTAGTAAATCCTCCAAATTATACGGAACGTCACTTCTACCAAACTGGATAAATTGTTTATTTGAAAACCAACGTTTATGTTTATGACTTTGATTCACAAGAGCAGAAGTTTTTTCTTGTAAAAGAGAATCTATAATGTCATTCAAATTATTATACTGTTCCAATTGGAATTTTGGTTCGAATATATTAGAAGCGCCATAAACACTGTACTCTTCATATATATCTTTTACTACAGGACCATATCTCCATACTAAAAATTGTTCGTCATATTCTTCTCTCAACCATTGTTCTGTAATTCGTTCCTGTTTTAAACCGTTGATTATTGTGAAGTAGAGTACTTTTTGTAATTGTAGATTTGTTATGCCTTTGCCAGTACTTTGAGCACGAGCAATCACATGATCAGCTAAATCTCTCATTGGCATTTCCTCTTCCTCCATTCTAAAAGTATGATATTTTATAACAAAACTAGTTGTATGTCAACATTGCACTTTTCTACAAGTTAAGTATATCAAGGCTTTAAACAGCCGTAAAGTCATTTGAAGAAATTATTTAATTATTTTTTCCGTTCTCCAACCAGCTGCTCTACTTGACGTTATAAAAAATAGCCCTCTCACTTTCTGAGGGGGCATACATAGTTTTATTTAGTGTAGTAAACATATATCTCGTCTTTGCCGAAATCAGTCATGTAAACATCTTTTACGTTTTCTAACTGTAATTCGTTAAGAGAGATAAATACTTCTGTGTCACCAGAAAAAACCGTCCAGTCAAGGCTGCGACGGTAAAAAATGGTAGCTATGGCTACTCTTATTAATTATTATTATATACTTAATAAGTTTACGTGTAAACATAGAATATGAGCAAGAAAGATAATTCAATAAGTTAGGTTAAAAAATATATGAACTAAATTGAATATCCTAGGATATTATCATGGCTAAATCATGTATATCTGAATTTCATATATTATATTATTGTCACGGTTATGAATTAGAAAGAAAGCCTCAACCAATCATTTTTGGCTGAGGTATTTTTTCGTTCTTCTGAAAAAATTAAGCAAATAATAGACTAAAAAATAAACATGTGAGATAATGAACACAGAAAAAAGCTTCAGATACTCCCTCACCCTAGATTTTTTCCCCAAAAAGATAAGTATCTGAAGCTTTTTCTTTTTATAACTTGGAAATAATAGCATAAAATAATATATTTTACAAAGAATAAGACAATCTAGTTTTTTGCTATTAAATGTGTAATAATTAATGTGCCATCACAACAAAGAATGAAACCCATTATTATCTAGTCTATGTCCATTCTTTTTGTTTGCAGTAGTTGTGATAGCTTTCTGTACCCTTAGCTCAGTTGGTCAGAACAGACGGCTCATAACCGTCTGATCGTAGGTTCGAGTCCTACAGGGTACATAAATTAAGTCAAGTCAGATTATTAGGAATTAAATAAAATAAGTGGTACA
>NZ_QPTY01000073.1:0-3503 GCF_005236045.1 Enterococcus sp. VV15 | reverse complement strand
ATTTGACCCGTTTTCTCAAGCCACAATTGATAAGGAGATTTGTATTTGTTCAAGCCAAGTACGGTTGCAACATCTGAGCCACCGATCCCTTTTTTACGATCTTCAAGCCATTCTCGATGGCTCATCTTCAATGTAGATTTGCTCATCTTCACCCTCCTCATCGATTGGCGCTTCATAAGGTGGCTTAGCCCAATCTTCATCAGTTAAATAATTGTCAAGGTTTGCTAACTCATTCATTTCTCATGCACTTCCTTGAGTGTAGAATTGAATAAATAAGTCAAAACTAAAGTGATGAAGTAAATCCAACCATAGCGAATGTTAATTGTGGCGAAGCACATACCTACACCAACGAGGACATATGCTCCCTTCACATTAATTCGTGTTTTTTTCATTTGTTACAACATCCTTTGCTGTAATTCTTCTTTTAAAAAATATTTTTTGTTGTTCAAATATGTTGATGGCGTATTTGTAATTGTCTTCTGTTAAGTCGTTGATACGCTCAATCTCTAGACAAGCTTTGACAGCTTCATAAATGGCATTCTTTTGATTTAGAATAATCCTTCGATTGTCTCGTTGTTTCTCAAGCCATTCTTCGACTACCTTACCGAATTTATATCCGTAATTGACTCTCGGTTTATTTCGTTCTTCTAAGGCTTCTAGTCTCTCGTTCATTCGTTCCCATTCTGTTTTTGAAATTGTCATCATTTCTGCCATTGTTGTTCCTCCGTTATCATGGTATACTTTAGCTAAAATGATTTTTAAAAAGTGCATCAACACTTGTGCCAAGTATTTCGGCTAGTTTGAATGCGGTACTCAAGCTTGGTAGGCGTGTACCGTATTCAAATCTTTGGTATGAAGTTAGCGTTATTCCTAATTTTTTTGCTACTTCATGTTGCTTTAAACCTGCATTTTCGCGGGCTTTTTTTAGTTTTTCGTTATTCAAATCACATCCCACTTTCTTTATTGATTACATCCAATTAGGTTGTAACCTAACTTTATTATACATCCTAATCGGTTGTAGTCAAGTATTTTTATTTTGGAGGTTTTCTCATGGAAACAAACATTCCTGACAGATTAAAACAACTTAGGGAAACAGCCAATTTGACTCAATCAGATATGGCAGAAATACTTGATGTAAAACTGCAAAGTTATCAACGTTTCGAATACGGTAGTAGACGCCCCAGTCTCGATGTATTAATCACCCTCGCCGACTACTTTCAGGTCAGTCTCGATTACCTCGTGGGCCGCACCGATAAAAAATGATCGCTCAGGCGGTCTTTTTGTTTCTCGCCACTTCTTCTGGCGTTCACGCCATTGTTCCCCTAACAATCTAGGTTTCATTTATTCGTGGTATTCCTGATTTAGTTTTCGCATCAAGTATTGATGCTCTTGTAACGTCATTTAATCCCTCCTTTGTCTCTCGCCGTCACCACCTCCAAGAAGAGGAGTTGCTCATGCAAGTAGGTATATGTGCTGTGTTGTTTTGTAGTTTTTGAAGGAAATCGCAACTCCTCTTTTCGGAAGTGGTGAGTGTGTGATACAATATTATTGTTTTATGTTTTGCCCACTACTTGCTTGTCGGCTGTGTGGGCTTTTCTTTTTGTTCAATTATGGTTGCCTCTACAGTAACTCCCCAATGTCTAGAACGTATTCTAGCCATTTCATCTGCTAACCTTTGAAGATTAGGTGTACCGTTCAAAGTGATTTTTGGCTTGTTACTCACAATCTCACCTCCATCAGTTTGTTTTCTTTTTCACCTCTTGATAAAATTAGTTTGAAAGTGAGGTGAAATATTTTGAAAAAATACTTAATATCTTTTTATTGGGAAACTGATACAAATAGCTCATTAGCAGTTTCTCTACGATCTAAATTAGAAAAATTGTCACCAGATAAATGGATTCATATTTTCCCAAATCTTTTAGTTATCCAATCAGAATTATCTATTAACGATTTATATTCTGAACTTTTGCCCGAAGCCGAAGACACTAAAATTATCATTGTAGAATTCAATAAGAGTATGGTAAATGAAGCAATAAGCAACAATTTGCTTGATGAATATGGTTATTAATTCGAACAACGCTTAATATATTCTTCATACGCTTTAATATATTCTTCCTTTGAGACTGGTGGATATTTGAAGCTAAAACCTTCAAATATACTTCTAGTCTGTTTTGATTCTTGTTGGTTCTGATTCATCTTTACACCTCCTACGCTGGTTGTTGATCAGATTTATATACACTTGAAGTGTACTTTTCGTTAAAAAAAATAATCTTATTAAATGGATATTTTGTTATTTCACTAAACAACCATGCTTGATTTACTCTCAAAACTTTTTTTCCCTGTTCATAATCATTATATGTTTTCAGAGACATGTTCATTTTCCGAGCCATTTCAACCTGTGATAATTTTGCATTTATTCGTGCAGCTTCCATTGATATTGCTGGAATTTTAGTAGCATCCATTGTATCCACCTCCTAAACTACACTTCAAGTGTACATAAAAATAAAGACCTTGTCAATAATAAAACTAATATTTATTTGTAATTTTCTACAAAAATATTTTACTTTTGTACACTTATAGTTTACAATCGTTTTAGAGGAGGTGTTTCAATGAATATAGCTGAAAACATAAAAAAATTAAGAAAAAACCATGGCTATACGCAAAAAGATTTAGCTAATATTTTACAAGTAAAGCCTACTGCAATTTCTGCATGGGAATCTGGTAGAAATAAACCTTTAATGGATAAAGTTACTATAATGGCCACTTTATTTAATGTATCAACAAGCGACATAGTAGGTGATACATTTAACAAAAATAATAGTATTTTATCTTTAATTAATGAGACATCTTCTCAACTCACCCCACCTCGACAACAAAAAGTCTATGACTTTGCTAAACATGAATTGGAAGAACAGCAAAATCCTGGACAAAACAATAAAATTCATTCTCTTCAAAGGTACAGAGAATTGAAAGAACAAAAAGAAGAATTTGTTGATATAGATTGGTATGGATGTGCTTCAGCAGGTACTGGTGAATTCATATTTGACAGTAAAGAAGTTATTTCTCTACCTAAAAAACAAGTTCCTTTGGAAGCTGATTTTTGTTTAACTGTCAATGGAGATTCTATGGAACCAGTAATTTATGATCAGGATTATATTTTCGTTTCTAAACAAGATACTTTATTTAACGGAAATGTTGGCGTTGTTATCGTAGATGGAGAGGCATTCATCAAAAAAGTTTTCTTCGAAGACGATAAAGCTCGCTTACAATCATTTAATAAAAAATATAAAGACATTATTGTTGATGACTCTAACGATTTTAGGATTATTGGCAAAGTGGTTTTATAAAAAACGAACCACCTAGTCATTTGATTAGGTGGTTTTTTGTAAATAAAAAAAGCCCATGCTTTCACATGAACCCTTTCCCCATTTCTGAGATTTGCTACAAAAAAATTATATAAAACTAAACTTGAAATCACAAGGAGGAAATTTATGTTAAAAAGT
>NZ_QPTY01000072.1:0-4140 GCF_005236045.1 Enterococcus sp. VV15 | reverse complement strand
TATAATTTTTAAACATAAGGCACACTCCTTGTCGGTTTGGTTTAGTCACTTTAATCATACAAGGTTGTGTGCTTTTTGTGTACCTTTAAATCAAAAAAAGTGGGGCAATAATCAGATTGTTTTCTGACTATTGTCCCACACACTAAATTTTAGAAAATATACTCGATTACTTTCCATTTACAATTAAAGTTCTTAACAAGAAAAAACCAAGCAAATTAACCTTTTTTAAACGATCAATTGCTCGGTTTGTCAATTAATTAACTCAGTTTAAAATCTGATACCTAAGATAGTTTCTTCCATTCGATTTTTCATTTTTGGGAATTAAAAAACAGATTGTTTTCTAAGATGGTTAGCATACTACAAAAATAAACACCTTTGAGGCCAAGCTGCTATATGAATGATTTCCTCAAAAGACTCCTTCGATGTTGATGATCATTGACTTATCAAACAAATGTGAACCAAAAAATAAGTGGAGATAATCAATCGGTGTCTTCCTCCATTCTTTTAAAAGAAATATATAATTATTTTTATGCGTTATCTGTTGTCAGTTTAACTTAAATAAATATTTTATTTCCTATTTGTAATTCTACTCTTTTTACGTGGTTTAAACAACTTATCATCGCCTATTTTAAATATAAAAGGTGGCTCTAGATTAATTCTTTTACGGTTGGCTTGAACTGTTCTCTTTTAAATGTTTTTTTGCAAAGTATTTGAAATCATTTAACATGCTTTTTACGGTCAAATAAGCTTGATTTTAGATTCGCGTAATCATCGCTGCATGTATTGTCTTGTCATCCGATTAATTAAATTTACAGGTTGTTCTCTAAAAAGGTTTTGCAAGCAAGAATCAAACAGACGTTCCTTTAAACGTACTTGTTTTTTTTGTTCTTCTCTTCTATTCGCCTCATCAATAAGACGAGTGAACTCAGGAGAGTATGTTTCACCAATTAGATAACCATTTTGATAATAAGCATTACGTATTGCTAACCTTGCTTCTTTTTGACACTCTTGTAACAACACTTTAGCTACGTCCATTCGATATTTTGCCAAATCTGGCAAAATTAAAGAATCATGTAAGATGCCTTTTCCTTGTCGTCTAAGTACTACTAGCAAAGACGTTTCAAATATTTTATACTTAGCAAAAATTATTTCTTCAATTTTAGCATATAGTAGAGGATTATTTTCAAAAATTTCTGATAAGTGAATAAAATAACGTTTTTCACTATTTCTAAAAATCTCATTAATCTTACCAATTTGAGGATGGTTCATTAAATTCCCAATTACAGGATCAACATAGACACTTTCTAAGTCACGTTTTGGACCATTCATTTTTTACGCTCCTTTTTTCATTACTAATTGATAAGTCTACGAAGTAATATGTAAACTAAAAGTCTATTGATAATAGTAAGTCCATAGCTTTGAATTACAACCGATATTTTCATATACCGACCGTCATTCATCGCCTACCTGCAGGCTTAGAACAACATCAAATGAAGTTACTTCGAACGATACCTGCTACTTTTATATAATTTCGTATTTGTTGTTTTTGGCATGCTATCCATTGTTTGTTGCGCTTCTACGTTTAATGCATGTTCTTTTACAAGTGAAATATTCCTTGGAAGTTCACTTTGTATTGCTTGTAAATTTCTATCTGGATCTATGTTTTTTTTGCAACTTTCCGCCTTATTCTATGAAACAGTTATATTGTTTGAATAAATTTCGTCTTCTTTATTGTTGGAATCGGTGAAACATTTTTGTAATGTTTCAAATAGATTATTCTTTAGAATGTTTATCGTTTCTAGCCCTTCCACTTTAGAATCCATATTAAAAAAAAACATCGGTCCATTAATATTCAAAATAATCGCTGGATTTTCAAACTGCGTTTTTGGTAAAATGTATGTCTGTCTGCGTTCAATACGTGATTGTTCGTTTTTGTTCTTTACGCTATTTAAGTAAGGAAATAAACTTTGCTTATCAACGGACTGTTTGATGGTAGGTAGTTTCTTATATTGTTTTTGTGTCGTTTCTAAATTTGTTAATGATTCTTTTGAGTAAAGCGTTGACAAACTTTCCAAACTGTTTTGACTACTCTTTTTATGTCCTTCGTTAGTACTTGTTGTCTGCTCTGGCATGCTCCTTATTTCTTCTATATTTGGCATGTTCCATAACCATTCATCTAGACTTTCACTTGGCAGTGAGGAACTTTTATTTGTTGTTGGCATACTAGTGTTAATCTGTTTTTTTGTCACTTGTTGTTTGCGATTAACATCCTCTAAGTTAGTTTTTGAAGTTCCTTTGTCCTTATCAAATTCTTCTCTACTTTCCTTAAGTATCTGAACAATACTCTTTTGTCCGAGTCGTTCTTCTTTATCCTTTCGGAGCCAATATAAAAAGGTAGATTTAGCTAAGCCATATCGCTCAGTAAAAGCTGTAATCGTAGATTGTCCGTTCGTTTGTTTGTATAAATTTATAAATTTTAATTTTTCTTTTGTAGAGTATACTTTTTTTACTATTTTTTCATTACGATAGTCATATAACCACTTAGAAAACGTTGTAACTGGAATATTATTCTGTTTTGCAAAAGCATCAATCGTAATATCAGGATGAGTTAAATAACTTATTAAAAACACTTGTTTTTCTTTACTAGTATATATATTTCTTTTCGTCATCTCACTTTCAATATTCTCAATCTTTCTCCCATTACGATACTCATCTTTCACCCACATGGAAATACAGTTTCTAGCCACCTTATATTTAACTTCAAGTTTTCTGATACTTCTCAAACGACCATCAAAAAATTCATCTAGAATTTTTTTTTTTATGTTTTTATCAACTGGTCCACTTTTTCGGAGTTCATATGACTTATTTTTCATAACCTTGCTCTCCTTTTTTCGTTAGTTTCAATTTGAATACTTACTAATGATTCTTCTTAAAAATTACTCAAAGTTAGTTTCTCGTTTCGACAATTTTCTATGTTTTATAAATTACCTAAGATTTCTACTACAAATTTTCTTCATATGCTTGAATGATCACTAGCGCCTACATCCATTTGTTTGCCAATGACATTTATTCAAAAATATGATTCTATAAAAATCTTTTTTACGATCAGCAAAAACCTATTCTCTAAAAACGATACTATCTGTTCTTCAAATTAAGATGATTTCAAATAGATGATTTCGCTAAAAAAACTTTTCCTCTCAAGAATTTCAAATTACGTAATAAAACTATTTTTAGATGACTGTTTCAAATATTCGTCAGGACCAACCACATATTGTCTTTCTGCCTAACTAATTTTTTGAATGTTTAATTAATCAATAGATACAATAGCTGCTTATCGTTCATTTATATTTAACTCTATTTTCTTTTTACTTTCTTTTTTTTCAGGGTCTTTTAGATCATTTTGATTTCTCAGTTCACTCAACTTTACCTTAATCGCTGATATTTCTAAAGAATTCGTTTTCGCTGCTTTAAAATCTTCACTAGGTACTTGTTCAGTTTTTTCCGTTAATTTCCACACTTTTGTTAGCGATTTATGAGTATCCAGACTGACTGTCAAATCTGTATGAATGTCTTTTACGGTATTCTCCCACAAACTAGGTGATTGTTCCCAAGGTGTCGCTATTTCCTTGCCTTTTTCATAACATTTGACCTTCTTGTTTAACTCTTGATCATGGAAAACATATCTCAAGGCACAAGCAATTGGAGAATTATCTTTACCTAGAACGATATCTTTAAAATTTATTTTGGTTGAAAAATCAAAGCAAAGGTTAAGTTCTGATTGCGATTTTACCATATCCATTGTTATTTGTAGCTCACTTTTTTTCAAAAATCCAGGTAATGAATACTTGCCATATTTACTAATATTATCTATCTCGAATTCTTTATACTGACTTATAGCTTGATTAAATGCCTGCCAAAAAGGGTACTTACTTTCTTTTTCTGTTAAAAATAGCGGATACCGTTCAAAAAAATATTTCTTTAATTCAAATTCACTATTAAATTTTAATTTATGATTATAAACATATTCATTATTTAATGATATAAATTTATCTGCATTCGAAAAGATAAAGTCCATATAATTGTGTAAAAGATAAAAGGCCATGTAACAGCCCTTTTACGGTACAATGTTTTTAACCACAA
>NZ_QPTY01000071.1:0-4212 GCF_005236045.1 Enterococcus sp. VV15 | reverse complement strand
TCATCGTCATTCCTCCTGCTATCTTTTTCTATTATTCTACCTTATTTGATAGTAGATTTAAAACTTTGCAACAGAACCATATTTAGTATAGTAAAAACTAGAAACAATAAAATTTGTGAATGTTGTATACCCCCAAACAATACACATATTTTGAAGGATTAGGATTAATCTTTTGATCGTCTATTATATATAATCCGTTCCTCGTCGTTTAAAGTATCAACATAGGCGTCCATTGCAAGTTTGACTATTTCATACATAGGAATATCTTTTGCATAACTAAGATCCCGAATGGTTTTTAGTACGGGAGGATCTACTTGAACTGGTTTTCTTTCTTTCGCAGTGTACTTTCGTTCCCCTAACTCGACATTAATATCATCTTTAATTGAAATATCTTCAGCACCAATTTTCTTCTTATCTTTGTTCGTTGGTAATAATGCCATTTAGTTTAATCTCCTTTCCAAGAGGTAGGATATGATTGGCCATTGAGTCAGCATATTTAGGTGTATAATCAAATCCTTCAATATCACCATGTTGTTCATAGTATTCAATTCTTTCTTCTAATTCTGTAAAGATGTCTGCAAAAATAGCCCACCATCTTCGATCTACATAATCATTTAATTGGATACCATTCTCACCATACATTTCTAACCGATCCGAGCCTTTAACAATGCTTTTAAAAATGTTTGATTCACCATACTTATCAATTGTTTTTTGATAGTTTGCGTGTTGAGAGGAACGTCGCACTGAGAAAAGAACAGGCAAAATTCCAATGATTTGAAGATGAGACTCTTCAAAATTCGTGACAATCGGAACTAAAACTTTATTAATAAAATCTTCTGTTCCTTCCATTGCGTACCGTTTTAATTCTTGCATTGCAATAATATAATCTGCAGCAGTTAAGAATGCACGAACCACATTATCTGTTGATGGTGGGCAGTCGATAAAGATATAATCGAAATTTTTTCTCAATTCTTCTAAAGGTTTAATGAAGGCCAATGATCTCTTACGACGATCAGGATATTTTTCGGACAAGTATTCATTAAGTTCTTCAGATCCAGGAGAGCCAGCCATAATATATAAATGTGGACTTACTTGAGTAATACCTGAAACCCAGTCCCCTTTTTTGATTGCTGCAGACATGGATCGATCAAAGCTAGTAATTTGATACGTTGATCCAATGTTGGAAGTAGTATTTCTTTGTTGGTCATAATCAATTAGCAACACGTCTTTTTCAAAAAGTTGACTAGAAACAATCGCTAATAAATCATTGTCTGTAGTCTTACCAATGCCGCCTTTTCTACCTGTAAGCATTACAACTTTTCCTAGTTTATCTGATGTTTTAAATGCAGTCCGTAAGTTTTCCATAGTTCCCTCCAATTTCCTATACTAAATATATTTAGTATACTTCATATACTTAATATATTCGATATATCTAATATACTCCAAATTGATAAGAATTCAGACTTTATAAGGAATATAGTGGATATACTAAATATATTTGCTATATTCAGTATATCAGATATATTCAAAATGTCAAAATATATTTGTGCGTTTTGCGTTGACAATTTAGAGTGAAAAGAGGTAAACTTAATTCTATAGAAACCACAGATAATTCACTATTTACAAAGTAGCAAAAGCAGTGGTACTCTTTAAACAGAAAAATTACATAAAAAAAAGAGACGGAAATAATTGATTTTAGCAGAATCAATTATTTCTGAATCACATGGTTAGGACATGTGTTCACGCTCGTCTCAAGAATATGTAAGTAGCTACCAACTACTTATATTAAAAGTTGATCGGATACCTTTTCCGATTGCCTTTATTCTACCAAAAAAAGGCGAGCAACTCAACAGAAGAAAGTTTATTTAGTGTACTTAAATTAAATATTCTTAAACACTGAAGAGAGAACACATACTATGGCTGAGATTAAAGCTAAACTGTGTTCTCTTTTTGTTTGAGAAAGGACGTTACAATCGATGTTGAGCGAAATTTATTCAGCTATTCTTAAAAACGGCTTACGTACATACAAATATCGAAACAGCACCATGAAACCTGCAGGTCATATTGATTCCAGTAGGAGTGGTGCTATCTTTGCGTACCGTAGCAAGCAATTAATGAATGTTGGGCGTGGTATGGTCATTACTTCGGAAGAAGCTATTTTAGAGAACGAAAAGAAACTAACGCATTGGACACCTAATACCTATCGCTTTGGTACTTATGCGGATGATTATCGAACAGTGGTTAAAGGTCATTCTGAGAAAAACTTAAGTCAAATCAACACATTTGTAGTTGATATCGATTCAAAAGAGAACCATCAAGGCGAAATTATTTTAGCCTGTTTAGATCAAGTGGGCTACATGCCAACGCTAATTTTAGAATCAGATCATGGTTATCAAGTTTATTTTGTACTAAAGACACCAGGCTATGTCACAAAGAAAAGCAATTTCAAGGTGATCGATGTAGCAAAAAAAATTTCAAAAACAATTCGTCTACAGTTGGCTGAAAAATTGTCCGGAGTGGATCTAGGATGTAACCACTTCGGAATTGCTCGATTCCCACAAGAAAATAATATTGTTTTTAAAGAAATGAACTATCAGTATTCTTTTGCTGACTGGATTCAATGGTCGATGAAGCTTGAATCAGATCAAAAAACAAAAGAAGATCGAGAACGAAAACTAATTGTCTTTCCTGAGAAAAAAGAAATTCGTCAAGTAGATGAACCGTGGTTCGATATGTTACTTCATAAAGCAAACATCGTCGGCGGAGAAGGACGTCTTGGTCGAAATAATGTGATTTTCACGCTTTCTTTAGCTTATTACTCTTCAGGTTATGCATTGGATACTTGCGAATACAATATGTTCACATTCAACGAACGGTTACAGGAACCGCTATCTGAAGCAGAATTAGTAAAGATTGTACGTAGTGCTTATTCTGGTAATTATCAAGCAGCAAGCAGAGAATTCATTATTGAATTGTGCCAGCAATGGGTTTCACCAACCTTAAAAAATAATGATCTGTTCATTCAACGACGTGGCTGGTGGAAATTTAAAAAGCCACGAGATCAAAGAAAATATAGTCATAAAAATGAATGGAAAGAAGATCTATTGGCTTATCTAAGCGAAAAAAGTCTTGCTAGTGAGCCTTATTTGAACCTGTCAAAAAAAGAATTGGCTTCACAACTAACGATGCCCAAGCGAACACTTGATAAGATCTTAAATGAGTTACGAGAGGAGAATAAAGTCTTCTACAAGGTAACACGAGGAAGAAATGGCGGAATGATCATTGCTTCAGTCAAAACGTTGTTCGCGAGGGTTATTCAACTAAGTAAAGAAAAGAGACTAGATTATTCAACAAGGATCACAGAGGTATTTGGACTCAACGAGAGCTTAGTAGAAGAGACATTTAGACAATTATCAACCCCCTTGAACCCTCTTAAAGAAGTGAATCTTTTTGAAGTAGATACAGGTTGAAAAATAAAAGGTGCAAATTGCCCTATACAATATATCTATGATACTTCTGTAGGTGTTGCTCCCTTTGCCTAGCTACGTGTAGGTGGTATACTTATAACTGCGTATGCAGTCTTATGTATCATGGAGGAAGTTGTATGTCGTTAAAAAATTATGTCTATTCACATCCTGTTAATGTGTTTATCATTGGTCGTTTGGGATTATCTGTGGAAGTGTTCTGTGAGCTTTATGGTTTTAAGCAGGGGACTTTGTCTTCTTGGGTTACCAGGGAAAAAACAGTTGCTTCTTTGCCGATTGAGTTTCTTCATGGGTTGTCCTTAGCTTCTGGGGAGACTATGGATCAGGTATATGATTGTTTGTGTGTGTTAGAGCAGGAGTATATTGAGTATAAAATAGCTAACGAGTTAAGAAAAAGGAAGAAGTATATCCAGTAGTAGTTTTTATTTACTTAAAAAATTGGTTCATTGAGCAACCTATCGCTGCTAAAGTAGCAAAGGAAAACGTTAAAGGAAAGAATTTAGGGAAGAAATCGAAATGAAATCGGACGACTGGATTGAACACACCTGGCTTCCTCTGAAAAGAAATAGCAAACGAAAGAAATTTTGGGTATTGCAATTATGGCCATTAGGAAAACTTTGTAGTTACGGGGCACGACTTATTCTTGATTTAAAGAATTTCAGAATCGTATCACATTACTTTAGTGGAGTGGAATCATGATAAAGACCACGTTCATATTATGTTCAAA
>NZ_QPTY01000070.1:0-4274 GCF_005236045.1 Enterococcus sp. VV15 | reverse complement strand
GAAAATATATTAAGTTTGATCAATGAGAGACCGGTAAAACATTGTATAGTATTTTACACAGGATTATGGACTTGACTTTTTTCAAGACCGATTTCTCCTTTTAAAAATATTATTAAATACTTTTTTCTTAATCTCGTAGTAAGTATGGGTGTCGCACTTATTTTAAAATATGCGTTACACTGGACTCTGCAAAGTAACCCTGTTAATGAAGGATTTAGTCCATTATTATTTATAACCATTCCCATCATGTTGTTAGGCGAAGAATTATTTTCCATCTATTTTTTATCCATATTTTCTAGTAAATTTAATTTATCTGTCGCTAGTATACTATCTGCTGTCATATTTGGATTAGTTCATTTTTCTACTTATTACAGCGGGAATATTTTCCATACTTTAGTTCATATTCTTTTAATTCAAGGCGTAGCACGAATTATTTTTAACCAAGCAGCGATAAAAAGTAATTCAATTATTACAAGCTGGATCGTACATGTTTTATTTGATTTTTCAACTATACTAATAGTATTGTTTTTTTCTTGATTTATTGAATCAGTCGGAGCGATCCGGCTTTTTTATTTGTCATCTACATACGAGTACTCAGTCTTTCTCAACGCTCCTTTTAGCACTTTGTTTTCTTTTTTTAGATATTCCATTTTACTTTTCTTGTAAACTTTTACCGAATGAAGCAAAAGCCTCGCAAACACTATTAATAAATCTGTCCAAGTTTTTTGCAAAAAAACAACTGTAATCATTGCTTTCTCTGCAGAAAATCCATATTCTTTTTCAAATTTGCTTTTGCTACATTCAGCTCTTGCTTCTTTAGTTTTGCTACTCTACGGTGTCTGTCGTTCATTCCGCGTCCGCCTCAATACCCTAGCTTGAACGGATTTTTCATCCTCTCCCTAATATCTTCTCTTCGCTTCTCTAAGACCGTATCTCTAACCTCGAAACGTTCTATTGTCGTAGCCGTAATCAATGGCATTAGACAATATCACTTCATTTCCATATTTTTCAAGCCACTGCCGGATTTCTTCGTTAATCAGGGTCAGCCCTTTTTTAGAAGTCTCTGCCTATAAGCACCACAAATCTCGTACCTGATTCAAAATGATATGGAACCATTTGTTTACGCAATTTCTCAATCCACTCCACCATATATTGCGGAACAACTGGCTTCTGCGATTCATCTAATTGATTCAGCAACTTCATAGCAAAATCCCTCATAGCAATATAGCCAGCTTGATATCCGTTACTTTTTGAAATAACAGAACTATTTGATATTTTATGTTTAATTTCATTAATTTTCATCGCTGTTCCTCCTTTAGATACTTCTCTCTTCTCCGCCTTCTAAATAAATATTTCCTGATTGTTTATTGATCCTTACACATCCAATCTCTTGATTAGGCGCTCTTTTGTATCCAGTATCTTGGAAACTACGTTCGTAATATTTTACGGTTGATATTAAGACTTCCGCTTCAGGATTAAGTTGTAGGATTGGTATTAATTCTTTTGCTTTCACTTGCCGTCCTCCACTTCAGGTAGTCCTAACTGATTCATAACATTACGATTGACAGAATTTATCACATTAGATTTATGGATCGTAAATTATGAGCAAACAGTAAAAGAAAGTTCTTTTGTCAAAACAAAAGAACAGTTTGCGAATCATATATTACCAGCATTTGGCGCTTATAAAATCAACAAAATAACGATTGATATAACTCAAAAGTTCGCTAATGAAAAGGTAAAGAATTTATGTTGTATAGAGAATTTATCAATAACGCTCCGCGTATATGTGATTATGCTATTAAATTAGGATATCTACAAGATAATCCATTAAAAAAAATCACAGTTCCAAAAAGAAAGGTCTCTGTTCATGAAGAAGATACTTCAAACTTTTTTAGTAAAGAAGAACTAGAAATCTTTTTGAAATCAGTAGAAAATAAAAAAGATATTCGTATGTATTCTTTTTTTCGAATACTCGCCTTCACAGGAATGCGGTAGGCGAGCTCTTAGCCATCACATGGAAAGATATTGATTTTAATGAATTATATCAAGATAAATAAAACTCTCGCCAGAGGAAAAAATAGAGGCCTTTATGTAGAGCAACCAAAAACCAAAAATTCTAAACGAGATATACCAGTCGATGAGGAAACTATGAACATCTTGAAGAAATGGCGATTAGAACAAAGGAAATGGTTAGAAGTGATTATCAAACAAAATAATCTTAAACGTATTACTATTCATGGTCTTAGACATACACATGCTAGTTTACTTTTAGAAGCTGGTGCAAATATTAAGGACGTACAAGAACGTTTAGGCCACTCGTCTATTCAAATCACTATGGATCTATATATCCACATTATAGACAAACGAAAAGAAAAAACAGCAGCGCAATTCGCAAAATATATCGGTATTTAAGCAGAACGTATTCACACAAAAAAATAGAGGCGAAAAGTTATATAAGGAAGGTACAGGATTTGAACCTGCGCGCCGGTATTAGCCGGCTCGCCGGATTTCGAGAATAGGGTTTAAAGCTGATTTTAAGTGTTTTTCGCTTATCATCAGCTTTTTAAATAATTGAAATACATCTTTTAATTACATATATTTCTTTATTGGGGGTACCAAAAGGGGTACTCTTTTTTATATTTTATTCGCAACTTAAATCACTCAAAGTATGTACCCTGTAGGACTCGAACCTACGCTCGGACGGTTATGAGACGTCTGCTCTGATCAACTGACCTAAGGGTACGAATTGGCTAAGAATAGATTAGTTATATATAGTAAAAACAGTAGACAATACCCATTATATTTTACCCGTCTTAATCACAGATAGTCTCAAGATGGATAAAAGTATTTACATCCTATATCTGTTGTTCCCGTTGTTCCTTCTTTTCACTAGATAATGATTTTAGATTGAGTTTGAACTCATTCGGTTTGACACTCGTGGATTGAAGTTTAGGAATCGTGAAGTCTCTTTGACTATATATTTTGCTAGCTTCTGTTGTTTGGATTTTTTTTTGAACAAAACTACTTTGTCTAACTTCTTTCAACTGCAAATAATGTTGAAAGACTTCAGTTAGAAGACTTTTGTAAACCTGTGGATCAAATTTTAATATTTCAAATTGTTTCTCAATAATGGCTACTATATCTTTGGACACTTCTTTCGTAGAATATCGTTTTGGATTTAGTGAACAATGTTGAATTTTTTCTTGTAAACTTTGTTTTGATTCACTTTTCAAAAGATCAGCATCAGATGTATCAAATAATACAAATTTAATCGCACCATCAATTTCTTTTGCAAAGCAGTTATCAAGATATTGTTGATAATTTCCTACCTTCGTCCCCCATTCTTCTGAATGTGCCAATGAACTTAATTCATAAAAGAACATTTCTTGCACCTTATGTTCCATTAATATGTTTACTTGGTTATCTATATATTCATCATCTGTCAATAGACCTAATTTCAAAACATCAGATAATTCTTCAATATTCTTTGGACTATTTTTTATTTTGTATTGATACTCTACAATTCCTTTCTTGTCATTAGATTGAGGTTTCCCGTCAAGTATATCGGGAGATACTTGTAATCTATCTTTTATCCTGGTATCCGCTTTATCAATGATAGAAACAACAATATCATCTTCTATTTTTCTTAGAATTGCGCCAACTTCATGGCCATACCAATCATTTTCTTCCTCTTCAAAGAATATAATTGATACAGGTAGAATTAAAAAACTATCTTGATTATTAACAACTAGACTATCAATATAGTTACTTACAAGTTGTGGTTCGATTGAACTGTATATACTATTTTCCAGCGAAGAGTCTATCAAATCAATATTTCTATGATTAAACATTTCCAAATTACATTTCACATATTCTTGATATACTGCTAATAATTCGATATTTTGTTTATAAGGAGTTAACTTAGAAAAAGTAAAATGAGAAGAATCTAAATTCAATAATTGCAACAATAATTGAATCATTATTTCTCCATAATCTTTAGAATTAATCAGTCTATGTCTTTTAGACTTTGCTAATCTTAATAATGAATCTATCTTTACTTCGTCAAGCATCCTTTATCCTCCACACCAAAATAATTTTTTAAATTTATATTTCTAATTTAATTGTATTTCGATAAAAAAGATAATAGCCCATTTCATCCGATATTTTCTTTAAAAAATAAATATTAAGAAAAATCAAAGTCAAGTCCATAATCCTGTGTAAAATACTATACAATGTTTTACCGGTCTCTCATTGATCAAACTTAATATATTTTC
>NZ_QPTY01000006.1:0-93401 GCF_005236045.1 Enterococcus sp. VV15 | reverse complement strand
TCTTGTGTGACCTTTGAACTATCGTTCTCATCATTCATCTCATTGTAGAATCGACCAGTTTTTTCTCTAAAATCTGTTTTCGGCATATTATTCACTCCTTAGAATTTATTTATGTTTTATGACATTGATACCAATATTAGGTTAAGAGTAAAAAATCTATTTAGAAGTGTTTGTCCGTCATTTAACATGCTTTTACTTCTTTTATTACCATGAAGTTATTTTCAAAAGAAACACATTTTTTTTAATCTTTAAATTTAGTTGCTTATTGCTCGTTTTCAACACACTATTACTTCGTATTATAGTAAGTTTTAATATTTCCTGTGGAGCTTGATCAATTATCTGTAACGTTTACATCATTGATCAGCTCTCTTTTATTGTTTTGTAGCAGGATCCCATCAAAACATTATCAGAATTACTTTAAGGTTTTAGTCGGATATTCTTTACCTATAGCCTGATTGAACGCATTCACTTATTTGACTAGTATTCTTGATACGTAGCCACGATGCAACAATTTTTACTTATTTTATTATAATCAACATTCAAACTCATTAATTCTGACAGATTAGTATCTTGTACAGCAATATGTGTTTCGTCAAAAATAAATTTCTTTCTGTTGTTAATTTTGGTTCCGTTACAAACTTTTAAAATGAACAATAGGTATTCCATTTTGACAATTTTTTAAGCTAGAATTCCCAATAACACCTTGATTTCAGTGCAGACCGAAAAGCCGAAGAGAGTCCCCTCTTTTCAGCTTTTTTTGTAGATTCCTCGAATTGTTTCCATGCCCTTAATATTAGATACAGGGAAGTCCGTTAAATCAATTTTTTGTTCACTGTTATTTTCGAAATTGAAACTGGACTCATAGGGGATAAGACTGTCTACATATTCATCAGTTATTGCGGATGGAATACCTTGCTTGAAAGTTGCCTGATTGGCTTCAGGAAGTGAATTGAATAATTTAATTGAAATATCGTTAACGGGTTCGCTCAAGTAATACAACTCATCTTTCATGTTTACCTTTACCACGTTATAATCACCAACTAAGACGGCGGGGTCACTGTAGAATACCCCTCTACATAAAATACCAATTTTTGTGTCGTGATAGTCACCGCCTTTTTTCGTTTTCCGTTTATAATTTTTAATATAGATATCCCAGCTAATATTGATTACTCCAATACCATCACATTCACCTTTTTCTAAATCATGATTTAAGGTAAGCATTAATACTCGTGAATCATGACTCTTGTAGTCCTTTTCCGGAATTTCTAATCCAGAGATTGCATTGCGCAAAAAGGATTCAAGAGAATGATCATTAATTTTTTCACTAAATACTTTGGAAGCATTTTTTCCAGCCTGAATAAACAAGTTTTTTATCGCATCTACAGTAGTTAGCTACTTATTTTCTGATTGCTTTACAATTTGACCTGTAAAGGTTTCTCTGTTCTGTTTCAGAAAATCAAAATTCGCAGGAACCTGAACAGTCCCCAAGTCAAGTTGATATCCAGCGGCAGTATCATCCCAATCCCATTCTCCATTAGCAGCATGAACTAAACTATTTGCTTCTTCTAAATAAAAGGACTCTGGTTGATCATATACCCCGTTTAAATAGGCAATTTCACTAAAACCATTTTTAGGCTGAGAAATTTGTATAGCTTTTAGTTTAGTATCAGAAAACTCTGTTAGAACGTCAGTTTTATATCTTTCTAGCTTGTCCAATTCCGTATCTGGGCATCGAAGACCAAGTCCACGAATTTGTTTTTGTAAAGTTTCTACAGTCAGTTTATCATATTCGTTTTTTTAATTTGAGCTTCATTTTTCTCACAGGAAAATTCATTTTCTACCATGTTCTCTCTCCATACTTTTCAATGACAATCACATTATAATAACTTTTCAAATTTATAATATGAAATCTCCCACCAATTAAGAAATCGCTTTCTTTAGTTTATATTAACACATTATATATATAGATAACAAGTATGTATATATATTTGCTTTCTCTACATGATAAATAACATATAAGTTGTGCTAGTTAAAAATTTTTGCCAAAACAAAAAGCTTCGCATAAATTAATCTCAAAACTACCACGAATCTAGAGGACGATTGTCACTTTTCTATTTAAATGGTAAAAATTTCCAGCATTAAATGACAAAAGCTACCAACTTTTCTTGGTAGTTTTTTAAATACCTATCACTAAACTATCTCTTGCCGCTTCTACAACTTCTACAGTAAATTTATCTATTTGATTAATTCGCAAAATGCGATCAATCTGTGCAAATAAACGATGAATAAGCCGAAAATTACCTTTTGTGATCTTAATAATAGTTATGATAACTTCATAATCAGAAAAATCTTCTAACTTGATATCAATTCCTAAATCTGCCTATTTATACTCCAAAATGTGATGCGTTTCATCCTTATTAAGGTTATCAAATTCAAGTGCAAAACCTATACGAGAGTAAAGCTGAGGATAACGAGACAATCTTTTTTAACTGAACACTTCTCAACTAGATACTGTTGAAATTCTTGAATATGAATTGGTCTGATCTTTTCCATCTGCACTTTTCCAAAATAAGCTAACGCACGTTTTAAAGTCTTATCTGTTTTTACATAGGTTTTTTCGACTGTCCCCAGCTTATACCAAGGAAAGAGGTATTTCTTATAAAAATCTCGAAACGTAATTCCTTACAGATAGATATTTTGAGAATCAGAATAATTCTTTTTCAATTCCTCCATGGCTTGCTTGGCCTCTTTCTGAGTTTTAAAACCTCTTCTGGTAGGCTGAATTCTCTTACCAATCAGGTCTGCATTTGTAGCTGCAGTAATAAAATTTCCTATTATAAACGCTTGGAAAATATACTGTAAACTAGATAAACTTGTCGAGATCAGAAATACTGCTAAACGTAATTTTGAACCATATTTTAAGATAGTCATCATGTGCCTCTTTTCAATGTTTTTTATTATGAAAAGAACGTGATAATTCATATTCATAAACAACGAACAGAGAAATAATTTTTAAAACACCAATGTTTCCAAGGTAGGTGAACTTATATTACTATGAATGTGTCCATCCTTTAAAACAATTGCTCTTGAAGATTGACTGGCTAATTCCAAATCATGAGTAACCATAACAATTGTCTTCCCTTTGCTTACTAATTCTTTCAATACTTCCATAATAAGGACACGTGAGTGAGTATCCAATGCACTAGTAGGCTCATCTAAAAATAATATATCTGGATCCGCTAATATTGTGCGACCAATTGCGACCTTTTGTTGTTCACCACCTGAAAGAGCATCAATGGGCTGGTGTAAATCCGCTTTTAATTCCAATCGTTCCGCCAGAGAATAAACATTTTCCTTTTTTATTTTGTGACCATTTAAAGTTCCTGGAAGTACCATATTATCATAAGCGGACAATGAAGGAATCAGTTGAAAATCTTGAAAAATAAAGCCAATTTTTTTGCGGCGAAACTTTGCTAATTTCGCTGCACTCCATCCATAAGGTGATTTGTCATCGATTAATACCTCTCCATTTGTAGGAGGTAATAAGCTAGAAATACAATAAAGCAACGTTGTTTTCCCTGAACCAGAAGGTCCTACAATTGACACAAACTCTTGTTGCTCTACATCAAAAGAAATATCAGCAAGCACTTGTAAAAGATTTCCTTTAGCAAGCTCTATTTCTTTTTTTAATTCTGTTATTGAAATAACTATCTGTCTCATCAAAATTAACCTCCATAAAATTTAATAATACTAAACCTACTAACTGATAACGGAATATAAAAAATCAACTAGAATTTTTGTCAAAGCTTTGATATCTCCTTGAGGCAATCCCCCATGACTAGCTTTTGAGTTAATTTCTAAATGTGAAGAGACCCCTAACGTTTGAAGTTTTTGTAGCCAATTTTTCACATCCTCATTTGAAATTTGCTTATCATTTTCTCCGCAAACCACAAATAAATTTGTCTTTGATCCTTTGGCTTTTTTCACATTTTGCATTGGTGAATACGAATGAATATAATTTCGTACTTTTAAATCAGTAGAAGGATCTCCCCATTCTGCTACTTCCATATGCGATAAATAATCACGTTTATATAGCATAGTATTATAAGGATCAACAAATGGTGAAGCTAATAACATAGATTTAAACAAATTCGGTTCTTCATTCAGACTAGCTCCAGCAACTATTCCTCCAGCACTAGAAGAAATTAACGACAATCTGTCAGAAGCCACTATTCCCTCGTCAATTAAATAGCGACAACAGTCCAAAAAATCGTGAATTGAGTTCCACTTATTCAAAGTTCTCCCCATATGATGCCATTTCTCGCCTAAATATCCGCCCCCTCTAACATGAGCAATGCAATAAACAAAACCAAGTTCTATCATCGCTATCATCATGGGATCAAGATTTCCTTTTTGTTCTCTCGAACCATATGATCCGTAGACATAAATGATACCATGCTGTTTTCTGGGTAATTGTTTTGAGTCTCCCTTCCAATATATTGTTAACGGTATTTTCATCCCATCAACAACAGATCTTACATAGAAAATTTTGCTATGAAACTTTTTTACGTTAAGATTGGGTATATTTTGGTTGCTTTTAACCAAAACTAATCTCTCGGGAAGGTTAGGATTGTAGGAATATAACATATTAGATATACAACCATCTTCACAAAATAGGTGTGTCACGCTCTCATCATTAGTATTTTGGCAAAGGTGAACATCACCTTGTAACGGAATGCAGAAGGTATCTTCAATAAAATCAACCTTAGCGTTTACTAAATTTTCAATGGATATTATTCCAGAATTCAATTTATTTTCATTAAAGTAACGAAGGAAAATATAGGTATGATTCGCTTCAACAGTAAGAACACTTATATTTTTTTTTGTAGGAATAATTTGATATTTTTTATCATTGCAATTATAGAGAATTAATTTGTGATTCACCGATTTCTCTTTCCTACATATAAATAATATGTAGTCTGTTGAATACTTTGTAAATCCTATAACATGAGCAATTCGCTCACTTTTTTTGGGCCAAATAACTTGGATAGGATTTTTTTCTTCAGATGAAAAAAGTAAGTATTCTACGTTATTTTTAAACAAAGATCGATTTGATAAAGATGTTTTAATTAGTTTTAATTGATGTGTACTCCTGCTTTCGCAATAGCAGACTTTCTCTTTCAATTGTTTGAAATTCTTTTCTAAAATTTTATTTGGTCGTCCGTCTTCTGTATGACTAATAAAAACAATACGGTCCGTGTGTAACTCAAATACAGGAAAATGATCAAGACTGGTTAGAACCGTGGTCATTACTTTTTCTGAATTCAACTCCATTACTTCAATTATATAATTACTACCAGAAATAGAAATCATCGTTCGAAATAAGTGAACTGGATCAAGAATTACTTTTAGTACCTGTTTATTAGGATATAAGCAAACATCGAAAAGCAGTTTAGATTTTTTTAAATGAATTCTTTCGGACTCTGTTATAATTAGCTCTTTATTTGCATCATTCAGTTGTACACTAATGCTTCCAGAGTGCGGTAATTTCCAATCTTCAAAGCTGTAAATGTAATCATTGATTTGGACCTTATGATTATAAACTTTTTTATAATCAAGTAAGCAAGATTGAATAGTCGATTCAAATTTTTTTTTACTATAAACCATTGATATTCACCTGCTTCCTTGATTCTTTCAACCCAGACTAACCATTCTCTTATTATTGATTTAATTAAAACAGTCTGATTATTTTAGTATATTAATAAATCTACTCGATATATTTTTTTAATGTATGACGCTCAAACCAATAAATTGAAATAAAACACAAACCGAAGATTAGAAAAGCGACTAACGATAATAGGATATTAACCGACCAATTCGCTTTGAGAATATTACCTCCACCCAGATAGGTAACTCTCAGTAATGGAATCGCAAACAATATTGTTCCAATGAAGGTAATTATTATTGAGATGAATGAAACTGTACTGATTTCAATGATTCTCGTTTTAAAAATCCAATTTGGTGTACATCCAGTATAATAATATTCTTTAGATTCAACTTTTGTTTTTATTCTAAAAAGGCAAATTGATACAATTACATTGGCCAAACTAATGAGTATTGGAGCCCCGAATACAAAAATAAGGTTGATGATTAAATCTGAAATATAAGAACTATCATTTGTACCGTCAATCAGTAGTTTGGTGTTGAGAAATAAAGCAATAAAATTTCCAACTAGTAGGGTAATGATGCTGACTGGTCGAATTAATTTTATTAATTCTTCTATATTGAACTGCATATTGTAAAATGCAGTGCGAACTATCGGATTATTTTTCATCGTCGGGAGCCCAACAATTCTATTCACTATGCCTCGAAATATTGGACGAATTAAAAAATTCATAGCAATAAGTATAGAAAGCCACAGAAGGAGCAATAAATTCATCGAGTTACTCATACTTTGAGTATATTCTTTTATTAAAGTTGGATCAGGAACATTTTTGAAATATAAATAAAATGTCGCACCTACGCTTATGAGTAACGCAATTATTCCCAAAAATTTACCACTGCTCTTCGTTTTATTAAATGCTCTATGAGAAGAAAGGCTTCCCTTTCTTTTCTTGTAACTTTTAAGACAATAGCGCATACATGTATATAGAATAATTGCTATTTGAATCAGTATCACTATAAAAACAACGTTCCATGAGAATTGAAGTGGTAAATGTAAAAGAGTTTCTTTGGCAGAACTCGAAGGTAATGTGGTTAAAAAAAGCTGTGAAGCTTTTAAGGAAAAACAACTTCCAAAAATCGCTCCAATAATACCGATTAATAACATTTGACCAGTCATTACCAAACTAATTTGAACAGGAGAAGCCCCTAAAAGAAGCAATATGTCATTTGTTTCATCAAAAAAATCTATACACTGTTTCATTGCATTTGTAGTCAATAAAAACAACACTACTATCCCTATAACAATTGGTAACTGCATAAAAACACCATAATCAACAGAACTGTTAAGATTAGTACTATTTAACCCATTTAATATCACGAGGGCAGTGCTAAATATTAATCCAGAAACAATAAAAATAGGTAGTATTGATAGCCAAATCTTCCAGTGCTGTAAAAATTGCTTTATAATTAACTTAAACATTTACCAACAGCCTCCTCATCTAGTATCTCTAATTTTAAGGTATCATAAGAAAACTGCATTAACAATTAGACCTTAGCCTTATCATTGGAATTTATACTTTTGATATTAAGTATCAAATTCAAAAAATACCCTTTTTCAATAAAAATATCCTAAAACGGTTCTATGAGAAACAGACGGAATTAACAAAAATTCTACCTCTTGCTTCAGAATATAAACCAGATTAGGATACACTTCTTCTTTCACATACTGAAATTAAGTAACTGGGCACACCGAATTTTTTGATTCAACCTGCGATAATTACAGTATGATTTAACAGCCTACCAGGCTTATATTACTTGGAGAAGTATCGCACCAACCCCAGCTAGCCGTACTACCGCGTTCTCCTTCGACTTCCTCGATAACTTCATCTTCGATCTCAAGAGATTGAAACTTCAAAATTTCGTTTGACATTGCTAGTTCGCCTCCTTTCTGTAATTTTTGGTAATAATAAAAATTCATCTGTTGCAATAGATTCCAGTGCAAGTACTAAACCTGCGAAACCTGAAGCAATATCTGTGGTTAAACGCATACCACTATCACCTGCAACACAAGAACCATTACCGAACTTAATAAAGTGTTGTGTAATACCAGAATATACGGATTTTACAATTTCTAGAACATCATCTTTTTTCAAATACTTATTCATCATCATTTGTCCCAACTTTAAACCTGCAAATCCATTAAACAACCCTGGTGAAATACAAAAATTTGTTTTTGTTGCTTTATAAAGCGATTCGAGAACATTCATGAATTTTTTATCAACTATATCGGTATTTTGTGAAATAAGTATTCCTAATCCTGCACTTCCCATTGAAAGATATGGTAAAATTCTAAAACCTTGAGAATATTGCATCATGTCTGTATCATCTTTGAAATACCCTTTTAACTCATTATCTATAGAAAGATTTAGTCCTTTTATAAAAATTTTATCTCTGGTATATCTATACATTTCAGCAAAAAGCCATCCAAGACTAGCATGTCCATAAAGCAAGCCAGCTTCAATTTTTTGTGGATTATTAGAAGCAATTTTACCCTTTCCGATTGATATGTATCTTTCGGGATCAGAAATATACTCTCTAACATAAGCTCTTGCGACATTTATAAATTTCTCTTCAAAATCTTTTTCCAAAAAGCCTTCATTGGCAAAATCCAGCCCTACTATCATAATGCCTGATTTACCCTTATAAATACTATGATTATTGGTCTCTTCCCACCAAAATTCAAAATTATTTTCAAATATTTTAGCAGCCACATGAGACTTACCCATTTTATGCATGATCCACAAGGTTCCTGTTGTTCCCTCTCCAAAACTAAAATCTTGCATGTGACCATTTGTTATTTCATTCATCAGTTCAACTGTTACTTTTTCTTGTAATTGTATGAAGTCATTAGATAAAGCAATCCCAGTTCTTTTTGCAGCAAGTGAATAAGCCCAAAATATACCTAAATCAGAAAAAGCTATTCCTTGGAGTGTAGTTAATCCATAATAGTGAACGGGGCAGTTACGATAAGGATATTTCCATCTTCTAATTGTTTCATCAAAGCCTTGAAGTAATTCTCCTAATATATTTTCAAAATTAATATTTACCTCATATCGATTTAAATAAGGATGCAAGTTTTTTCGATCAGTCAAAACTTGTACATTCCCTGCTTTATTTCTTAATCTATTGAGCGTAACCAAAAATTCACTCAGTACTTTATCATCAACATTTAGTGAATCAAATATCTCTTTGCCAGCCTTTTCTTGCTGTTTTGAAAACTCGTAAACTAAATCTCCTTGTAAAGCTACAGGAAAAAATAAACTATGAGCAAGTTGAGAAACACCATACCAATCTATTTCCTCTGGTGTTGTCTGTCCCCACTGCCTGAATCCAGGTGCTGCTACCATGTGAAATCTTTTATCAAGTTCGTTAAATACTGCTTGCTCCCAATCAATTACACTAAAGCTGTCTTGCACATCAATAACAAAGTTTTTAGGATGAACATCTTGATGAAAAATACCTCTTTCATGTATAGTTTCAAAAAATATTTCTATTTTTCTTACTAACTTATGTGCTCTATTAAGATAATCAGTAGCGTAACTCGTGTCACCTTTAGAATACAATGGATAATTTTTTGTGATCCATCGATTTAGTGTTATTCCTTTAACTTTCTCCATAACAAGAAAATGATGTTCCCAAAGTTCTCCTTCCCACAGGAATTTTGGGACGCAAGTTAAATCTTCAAGCAACTTCAATGCTTCCCCTTCATTTTTCATTCGATCAATCGCTGTGAGTTGCTTGTCATCAATTCCTGTGTGTGGGCGAGCCTCTTTTATAAAAACTAATTCATCTCCCGATTCAGGATAGTATCCTTCATAGATACCGCCACAGTTTGAAAATCGAATTGGTCTTTCTATTTCAAAAGGAATTGAGTCAGATGAAGCATCTTCTTTCACATTTAGCCACTGCTTTAGAAACTCAGGGGTTACACTATCATCAGGTCTCACAAAGAAAGTTTCCCTTTTGTCAGTGACCATTTTTCCATCTATTTCAAGTTCATCACTAAAGATTCCTTCACTATTTGGCGAACCTTTCTTGAACATTCCATATCGTAAATATATCGGTCCTTTTGCCCAACGTTTATCACTTAAAATATAAGGCCCCGGATAATCATGTAATTGGTCTTCTAAATAGTCCAGAAATTCTTCTAATATTGACTCATCAGGATAACAAGTGATAAACTTTCCAGCATGCTCTCGAGGCATTTGTTTTCCATTGCGATTAACAAAACGTTTAACTGTTGATAAATGCTTAAAAACAACATTTTTTTTATAGCAATACTCAGAGACAATCGTTAGTATCTCATCGGTACATTCAAGAGTTGAACTGATATGGACTTTCCATCCTTGACGTTGCATATTGTTTTTTAGAGGAATTATATATGTCCACTCACTTTCACGAAATTCCTCCCAATTTTTAGGGATCGGTACTGAAAAGGATTTAGAATTATCTGTATAGTATTTCGCATCTGTGAAAAAAAGTACATCCCCCATTGAATAGTTACCTTCCACTTGATCCCCTCCATATATATAATTTTTTAATTATCTGGTGTATTGATTACATTGATAGTTTATCAAAGAGAAATCGTTTGAACGTAATGTGTAACAAAAACAAATCAACATGTAACAAAAAATAAAAAGTTATTTCATTAATAAAATCCCAACCTATAAAACTGTTAACAGTTACATTCAAATGAAAAATCGTTACAAGTTACTAAAATTATACGTTTTTGGTGTAAAATGGAGCTAAATAGTTATGGGAGATGACCGCATGTTAAATATAGCAATTTGCGACGATGAACCTTCATTTCTAGAACAAGCCGAACGTCAAATCATATGTTATCCGAATTTAAAGTTCGACGTTGATGTTTATACGGACAGTGATCAATTGTATAAAAAACTGAAAAAAGACAAATATGATATTTACTTTTTAGACATTGATATGCCTAACTTGGATGGAATTACTTTAGCAGAAAAAATAAGAGAAAGAGATGACTATGCCATCTTAATTTTTTTTACTAGTCATAGAGAATATATGGAAAGTGTTTTTAAAGTACGACCATTTGATTATCTGTTAAAACCTTTAGATAGAGAGAAAACTTGGGAAACTTTGACAAAGGCTATTCGCCATCTGAATGAATTTCCAAATCAATTTTCCTATTTAAGTGAAAAAACTAATTTTGTTATTGCCACAAACGATATTTATTTTTTTGAGAAACAGAAACGAAAAGTAATTATGCACGGAAAAATCGGTAGTAAATCCTTTTATATGGATACAAAAACACTTTTAGAGAAATTGGGTGACGACTTCGTGCAGATTCATACTTCATATATCGTTAACACATATTATATACGTGCTGTTAAAAAAAGAGCTGTTGTTGTTCAAACTTATGATGGTTCTGAAGAGTTACCTATTAGTGGCAAGTTCAACGAACAGTGTAAAGAACAAATCCTAGCAATGTTAGGAGTATGAAATTTATGGCAGTTTATTTTATTAATATCATTTTCACTATTATTGACTGTGTATTAATGGCTTACATTTATAAAAAATCTAGTCCTACACATCCCACAAATAAATGGATAGTTTTAGTGATTATTTGCTTACTACTAAGATAGCCTGCATTTATCTCTATACTTGAAAATTTAGGTTTAAGAGAACCTGTTAACTTAATTTCTTCATTACTTATTTATATTTTTGTTGGAATCTTAATGAAAGTTGAGAAAAGTAGCATTATACTTTGGCCTTGTGTTTTTTTGAGCATTGCGTTAGTTTCAGAGAACATTGCAGGTCTTATCCAACAAAGTTTATCCGATCAACATTGGTTTCCTACTTCTGCCACATCGATTACTCAATATTTTAGCGGATCACTACTCTCAAGTGTTTTAAGAGTAATATTGATTAGTATAATCTTTTCAATGTTATCTCATAAACAACTTGAACAAATACCAAAGCTACCTGATAAAATGGTAATGATGCTGTCTATCATTCCTATATCGTCAATAATTGTTTTATGTACAATTACATTATGGTGGCATAGTCGCTTTTCTTTACCGATATTTGGAGTATTAGGAATAGATTTTGGCGTTTTGGCAATGACTATATTTAACTTGTTCATGTTTAAATTGATTCAAATACGCATTATCGAGTTGTCTAAAAAACAAGCTAGTGAAGTTGTTGTAAAAAAAGAAATTCAATTTTTTACAGATCTGGAAAATAAAGAAAAAAACATTCGAATGATGCGTCATGATTTAAAAAATCAGTATCTCATTTTAGCTGGCTATATTAAGGATAAAAACTATGATGCGGCATTAAACTATATAAACAAATCCATCATAAAACTGGATCATTCGCAAATCAAATTTTATACGAACAATCCTATTCTCAATTATTTATTGAATCAAAAAGCACAACAAGCGATAGAAAATAATATACAAATGGAAATCAAAGCATTTATTCCAGCTGATTTTCATATAGAAAGTTCAATTATCGCTTCGATTTTAGGAAACTTAATTGATAATGCACTAAATGCATGTATTAGACAAAAAGATTTTGAACGAAAAATTTCTATCTTACTAAAACTATCTAACAATAATCTCATTATAAACATTGACAATACTTTTGATCGTGGTGAAATTTATACAAGAAGATGGCGGATGAAAGGAGGAATTGGGTTAAAAAGCGTTCAGAGTATTGTTAGTGAACAGAATGGATTATATAAACATTGGATCGAAGGTGAAACTTACCATGCATCAGTCGTTCTGATGAAAATATATGAAGGAGAGACAAAAGAAAATGATGAAAAATTTGAAAAATCCAGCTTTGAAAGCGATCAAGAAAGCAGCATTGAAAGTGGCGACTTATGAAGCAAACACAATGTGTAATTTTATGTACGGCCAACCAAAGCTTCCCTCAAAAATAAAAAAACTAAGAAAGTTCTAGTAACGGTATATGATTAACAGCTTTTCCAACCATATTGTCTTGCGCTTAATTGAGGCTAATTTAATTTCTAAAGAAGACAGAGAAATTTATACTTTTGGTTTAAGTCAATTAACCCGTTACGTAACATTCCTATTAGCTTGTACTTTTATAGGGGTTGTGAATCATAATCTCTTGGGAATTACTTGTTTTGTAATCTTTTTCATTCCATTAAGAAACACGACAGGAGGCTTTCATTTAAAAAGAGATATGCCCTGTTTCGTTTTTTCTATTTTTACAATTTTAGTATATTCATTGTTTCAATCTTGGTTTGAAATATATTCACCTTACCTTTTAGTTACACTCATTATAATACTTGCATTTCTACAACTTATTTTGCCTGCAGTGGATCATGCAAATAACCCAATTAATCATACAGGATTTAAGATATTCAGAATATATAAGATTAAGGTCATCATCATTGAAATAATATTCAGTTTCCTAGCAATCCTATTTAACTTTTGGTTGGTCCCGAGAACATTATTGATTGCATTGTTATTGAATATCATTTCAAATGTAATAGGATTATTTATTAGAATTCACTCTTTAACATCATAGGTGCTAAAGCGATTTGTAAAATTTAATCAACTCTATAATGAAAGAAAGAGATATGACGTGCTTGTTATCTCTTTCTCTTATTTTTATATAGAATTACTTTTAACCATTATATATTCCATGTAGAACTTTACTAAATCTACTTATCTTTTGATCTTTATAATTTTAAATGTCTTCAATTGGTTCGATAACATCCCAATGTTCTGCTAATTTACCTTTTCAACACAATAGAGATCACAAAAGATTGACAGAATCCCTCCAATATCATAACGACCTTCGGTAATAGCTAAGACAAAATTTCCTTGTCCCAAACTTTTATGGATTTTTTGATAATCGACCACAACACCTTGCTCAATTCGAGCCATTCCTGTTATCATCAAGCCTGAATAGGTGTCGGGAAGATAGAAACTGTGCTGAATATTCTAAATAGCAAGACCAAAATGATTAATAAAACAAAATAGGAAACAACTCCCATTCGGAAAGGGACTAACTTTTCTAATTGGTTAACCTTGTTTCCCTCTTTTAACATCTTACTGTAAATATATCCATATAAAATGTAAGAAACAGTTACTTTCCCAAGATAGGCAACATTCATTAATCTTTCGATATCAGGAATATTCGTACCCTTTTCCCATCTATTCACAACATTCTTACCTGCTGGTCGAGTAAAGTTCTTACCAAATTTTTCCAGTGTCTCATCTCGATTTTTCCAAATCTCTTAGATCGTTTTCCTAGCGCTATTTTATCGATATCGTGTAATTTAAACGAAACATTATCTTGTTTTATATCCAGCAAAATTTCTTTATCCTCGTTAGAGAGAAACACAGCAATTTTTTGTTGCATTTCCTTCGATGGTTTTCTCTTTCCGTTTAAAACATAACTAAGTGATACTTCACTAGTCCCTACTTTAGTAGCCAACTCTTTATTGAGTAACTCGTTCATGTCTCTGTATGCAATTAGTTGATCAATAAGAAGCCCAACTCTATCCTTCTCATCTTTTAATAGAGTTTCTACATTCAGAATTTTACTTAGTGTATCATCTACATCTTTTGGAATTTTCCTTGTTCCTTTTTCATACTTGACTAAAGCACTTTGCGAAATCCCCGCTAAGTCGGCTAGCTTCTTTTGAGACATTTTTTTCTCTTTCCTTAAAGATTTAAGAAATTCTCCACTTATATTTTCAGACATGAAAAAAGCACCTCCTATGAGATGCTTTCATCATACGCTGACGGTTAAAAACCTTCAAGGAAAATATTCCATTTTTGTTAATTTTAATACTACCGTGACAACCGTATGACAGTTTAAACTTTTTTAAACGGGTTAATCACGAATTTTACGCCACTCAAAAAGATTGATTTAATAGGGTTTTCCGTTGAAAACAAGCTATTTCGCATTATCCTGGTCATCCATTTTCAGAACGGCCATGAAGGCTTCTTGAGGAACTTCTACTGAACCGATTTGTTTCATTCGCTTCTTACCTTCTTTTTGTTTTTCAAGAAGTTTTCGTTTACGCGAAACATCTCCGCCATAACATTTTGCCAAAACGTTCTTACGCAATGCTTTGATATCTGAACGGGCGACGATTTTTTGACCGATAGCGGCTTGGATCGGTACTTCGAATTGTTGTCGTGGAATCAGTTTTTTCAATTTTTCAACGATTGCTTTTCCTCGTTCATAGGCAAAGTCACGATGGACGATGAAGCTTAAGGCATCGACTGTTTCGCCGTTCAATAAAATATCCATTTTCACTAGCTTGCTCTTTTGATAGCCTGACATGTCATAATCAAGTGAAGCGTATCCCTTCGTACTTGATTTTAGCTTATCAAAGAAGTCAAAAACGATTTCAGAAAGTGGAATATTATAAACGACATTTACTCGGTAATCATCTAAGTAATCCATGGTGATAAAATCTCCACGTTTTCTTTGTGAAAGTTCCATTACAGCTCCGACATACTCATTTGGTACCATGATTTGTGCCTTGACGAAAGGTTCTTCAACATCTTGGATGGTTACTGGTTCAGGAAAATCTGCTGGGTTGTCTACGACTGTCATAGAGCCGTCTGTTTTATTGACATGGTAGATTACCGATGGTGCTGTAGTGATCAATTCTAAATTGAATTCACGTTCTAGGCGTTCTTGAACAACATCCATGTGGAGTAATCCCAAAAAACCACAACGGAACCCAAAACCTAGTGCTTGGGAAGTTTCTGGTTCGAACTGCAAGGCAGCATCGTTCAATTGCAATTTTTCAAGCGCTTCACGTAGGTCATTGTAACGGGAAGTATCGATAGGATATAGTCCACAATAAACCATTGGATTCATTTTTCGATAACCTGGCAGTGCTTCTTTTGCTGGATTGTTAGCTAGAGTAACAGTATCCCCTACTCGTGTGTCTTGGACTGTTTTGATGCTTGCAGTGATATAACCGACATCACCGACCATCAAAAAGTCTCTTGCAACAGCTTTAGGTGAAAATACTCCGACTTCGGTTACATCGAATGTTTTCCCATTACTCATCAACTGGATTTTATCTCCTGGCTTGACTACACCATCTGTGATACGAACATTCAATACTACCCCACGATAACTGTCATAGACGGAGTCAAAAATCAATGCTTTTAACGGTGCTTCTAAGTCTCCTGGTGGTGCCGGAACATATTCGACGATTTGCTCTAAGATTTCTTCAATACCGATGCCTGCTTTTGCGCTAGCTAAAACAGCTTCGCTTGCATCGAGTCCAATGACATCTTCAATTTCTTGACGTACTCTTTCAGGGTCTGCTGCTGGTAGATCGATCTTATTGATGACTGGCAAAATCTCCAAATCATTGTCTAAAGCCAAGTAAACATTCGCAAGTGTTTGTGCTTCGATTCCTTGAGCAGCATCGACAACTAAAACAGCTCCTTCGCACGCAGCTAAACTTCGTGATACCTCATAGGTAAAATCGACATGTCCTGGAGTGTCGATGAGATGAAAAATATATAGTTCTCCATTTTTAGCTGTATAATTTAATTCTACAGCATTTAATTTAATCGTAATCCCACGTTCACGCTCTAGATCCATCGAGTCTAATAGCTGATCTTGCATTTCACGAGACGTCACAGTGTTCGTCTTTTCCAAAATACGATCGGCCAATGTGGATTTCCCATGGTCGATATGAGCGATGATCGAGAAATTCCGAATTTGCTCTTGGCGTTGTTTCATTTTTTTTATATCCATAGCGTCTCCTCTTTTCTTGTAATCAGCACTTTCCATTATATCAATGAAAAGAATGAATTTAAAGACTTTTTACCTAGTCGGCTTTAGAAGTTTTTTTGCTGAAATTTTGCTATACTAGTAACAAGTAAATAATTGGAGATGAAAGAATGGATCAAAGAGATTTCAGAGAAAATCTTGAATTAAAACCTGTTACAGAAGAACATGTGGATCAGTTCAATGAATTGCTCTCTTATGTCTTTCAAGTAACTGAAGCGGATATTGAAGAGAGCGGATTTGAAAGTAAGCGCGCCTTTATCCGCTCAAAACGACCAATTTTGGAGTTATCTGAAGTATTTGGTTGGTTCCACGAAGAAAAACTGATTTCACAGATTGCCATCTATCCCTGTGAAGTGAATATCCATGGTACGCCTTATAAAATGGGGGGTGTAACTGATGTGGGAACTTATCCCGAATACGCAAATCATGGGTTGATGCAAGACTTGATCATCGTAGCATTAGATAATATGCGTAAAAACAAGCAATGGATTTCCTATCTTTACCCTTACAGTATTCCTTACTACCGTCGTAAAGGCTGGGAGATCATGTCTGATAAACTGTCTTTTAAGATACGTGATACCCAGTTGCCAAAGCAAGTGCCAGTGAGTGGTATGGTGGAGCGATTACCTGTTGATCATCCGGATGTCTATAAAGTTTATCAAAAATTTGCTGGTCAAAATCATGGTGCGTTGTTTCGAAGTGATTTCCACTGGGAAGAATATTGGCGTTTTGAGAATGAGGATGAACGGACAGCTGCTGTTTATTACAATTCTGCTCAAGAGCCGATTGGTGTTCTTTTTTATTGGGTAGCGGAAGAAATTTTCCATGTGAAGGAAATGTTCTATTTGAATCAAGAGGCGCGCAATGGTCTGTGGAATTTCATTTCTGCCCACTTCTCTATGGTCTACTGGGTTCATGGCGATATCTATAAAAATGAACCATTAGCCTTTTTGATTGAAGATAGCCAGATCAAAGAACAGATTGAACCTTATTTTATGGCAAGAATCGTTGATGTGAAAGAATTCCTTGCACGTTTTCCTTTTGCCGCTTCTGCCAAACCGTTCCATTTTATCGTGGAAGATCCGGTAGCTCCTTGGAACAATGGTATCTTTGGCTTGGTTTGGGATGAGAATGAACAGTTAAAAATAGTCAACGAACCTGTTGGCCAACCTGTTCGTCTTTCTGTTCAAACATTGACTTGTTTGATGATGAATTATCGCAGAGCTTCTTATTTGGCCAGGATCGAACGGATCGAAACAGATAAAGAAACATTAAAGACACTGGAATTGATTATTCCGAATATGGAAGCTTATTTCAGTGATTATTTCTAAATAAAGGATGATAAAAAATGAATATATATTTTGCTGCCCCACTATTTGCTAAAAGTGATTTACTCTATAACGCCATGCTTGTAAAGAAGATCCGAGCTGTTTCAGAGGATCTGATTGTTTATTTGCCTCAAGAAAATGAAGCAATCAATGATAAAACAGATTATGCAGATAGCAAAATGATTGCTTTAGCTGATACGGAAAAAGTTTTAGAAAGTGACTTGATGATTGCTTTACTTGATGGATTGACGATTGACGCTGGCGTTGCTTCAGAAATTGGTGTGGCTTACGCAAAAGGTATCCCGGTCATCGGTCTATATACCGACAGCCGTCAACAAGGTGGTTCACACCCTAAGAAACTTGAGGCGTTGCAACAAGTCGCGGAAAATCAATTCCATTACCTTAATCTCTATACAGTTGGCCTGATCAAATTAAACGGATCGATCGTTTCTGATGAAACAGAACTGCTAGAAGCATTGAAGGTCTATTTAAAAGGAGGACAATTGAATGAGTAAAACAGTAAAAAAAGTCCAGATTTCCCTTGTTGTTTTTGGTCTCTTTGTGGTTTGCTACAACATTTTTGAATTTATCACCAATAAATACTCGACGACTCAAGGGATTACATTTATTATTGAATCTTTAGCAGGAATCGTATTGATTTTTCTCCCTCAAATCATGAAGAAATTATTTCATTTGCATATTCCAGATGCTATCGTGCTATTTTATTGGTTTTTCTTGTTTATCTCAGTCTTTTTAGGAACTGGGATGCATTTGATCAGTATCATTTCTTTTTGGGATAAAATCTTACATGCGGTGAGTCCGATGGTGCTGACAGCATTGGGCTATGGATTGATTGGCTTGCTTCTCAAAAAAGCGCCTATCGCTAAAACAAGTCCTTGGTTGTTCTTGCTTTTCGGTTTTGCCTTTGCCGGTCTATGTGGTGTCTTTTGGGAATTCTGGGAATTTCTCTGTGATCAATTCTTAGGAATGAATCTGCAACGATTCGCGGCTTCTGATGGTACACTATTCGTTGGTCGGGCTGCATTGATGGACACGATGGGGGACTTACTGACGAACACAGTTGGTGCCTTGCTCATGGGGATTTTTGCTTGGGTACAAGGAAAAAATGATCCGGCTTATTTTGAAAGCTACCGTTTAGAGATCATAAAAAGCAAATAGCTGAACACACTTTACAGTTGTATGACATCTTAAGAAATTAAATCGAGATTCGCGAAAACTTTTTTAGTTTTTGAGAATTTCGGCTTATTTTTTTAAAAGGATCAACTTTTCGATGGTTATTCGATTTAATAGGTGTGATAAAAATACCCCTTGCTTCCCTCTCTCCTTTTTCTCTTCATTAGCTGTAGGTTAGTTTGATGGGAATCTTGTAAACTGAAACAATTAACTGAAGCTAATTTACTTTGTCTTTCTTCTGGATAAAAAAATAGCTTCCTATTGCCTATCCAATATGCGTGGAACAAAAGTAAGGAATACTTCTGTCCCGCCTCATTTTGGAATGTACTTCAGGAAGCTATTTTCAACTATCTATTTTATTGGTCAATGTTTCGTATCATTCTTCTTCAACTAATTCTTCTGCTTTGAAATGAAGTTTTTCATCAAGTAAAGTGATCGTTACTTTTGATTTAGGTGTAATGCGACCTGACACGATTTCTTTTGCCAAAGGTGTTTCCACTTCTTTCGTAATGAAGCGTTTCAATGGACGTGCACCATAAGCTGGCTCATACGCATTTTCAGCGATCCATGTTTTGGCTTCGTCGCTGATCGTCAATAAGATTTCTTGATGTTCTAGTCGTTTGGCTAATTGTGCCACCATCTTATCGACGATGCCTTTTACATTGTTTAAACTTAACGGTGTGAAGAGGATCGTATCATCGATTCGATTCAAGAATTCGGGTTTGAAATTGCCGCGAAGGATCGTTCGCACTTGTTCTTCGACTTCTTCTGGGATCGTGCCTTCCGCTGTCACGCCTTCTAGTAATAATTGTGAACCAATATTGCTTGTCATGATCAATACAGTATTTTTGAAATCCACGACGCGTCCTTTAGAGTCAGTCAAACGTCCGTCATCTAACACTTGCAATAAAATGTTGAAGACATCAGGATGTGCTTTTTCGATTTCATCGAGTAAAACGATGGTATAAGGATTTCTTCTTACCGCTTCCGTCAGCTGACCGCCTTCTTCATAACCAACATAGCCTGGAGGGGCTCCTACTAAACGAGAGACGGCATGTTTTTCCATATACTCACTCATGTCGATCCGTACCATATGCTCTTCAGAATCAAATAAGTTTTCGGCTAATGCTTTGGCTAGTTCCGTTTTACCGACACCAGTTGGCCCTAAGAACAAGAATGAACCTAACGGACGGTTTGGATCTTGTAACCCAGCACGAGAGCGGATCACTGCATCACTGACTGCATCTACTGCTTCATCTTGTCCGATTACTCGTTTATGCAAGGTTTCGTTCAACTTCATTAGTTTTTCTCTTTCACCTTCAACTAATTTCGTCACAGGAATCCCTGTCAAGCGACCGACTACTTGAGCAATCTCATTTTCAGTCACTGATTCTTGCACCATTTTGATGTCACTATCTTTAGCTTTAGCTTCTAATTCTTTTAATTCTTTTTCTAATTGTGGGATCGTTCCATGACGCAAAACAGCGGCACGTTCAAGATCATAATTGTTTTCTGCATCTTCTAGTTCATGTTTTGCTTTATCGATTTCTGCACGTTTAGAAGAAACTGTATTGACTTCTTCTTTTTCTGTTTCCCACTGCATTTTCATTGCATTCGCTTCTTCACGCAAGTCCGCTAACTCTTCTTGCAAGTTCTTCAACCGCTTCTTGCTGGCATCATCTGATTCTTTCTTTAATGCCGCTTCTTCGATTTCCAATTGCATCAATCGGCGTGTGACTTGGTCCAACTCTGTTGGCATAGAATTCATTTCTACGCGAATAGTTGCACTGGCTTCATCGATCAAATCGATTGCCTTATCTGGCAAGAACCGATCTGTGATATAGCGATCAGAAAGTGTAGCAGCAGCAACTAGTGCATTGTCATGGATATTGACTCCATGATGGATCTCAAAGCGTTCTTTTAAGCCACGTAAAATACTGATCGTATCTTCTACTGTTGGTTCCTTGACTAGTACTTTTTGGAAACGACGTTCCAATGCTTTGTCTTTTTCCATATATTGTCGGTATTCATCCAACGTGGTTGCTCCGATCAAATGAAGCTCACCGCGTGCTAGCATTGGTTTTAGCAAATTACCAGCATCCATGCTTCCTTCGGTCTTGCCTGCGCCAACAATGTTATGGATTTCATCGATAAATAGAATGATTCGACCATCGCTTTTCGTTACTTCTTTAAGGACAGCTTTTAGTCGTTCTTCAAATTCACCACGGAATTTTGCTCCCGCAATCAATGCGCCCATATCTAAAGAAAAAATCGTTTTGTCCTTTAGGTTTTCTGGTACATCTTTGCGCACGATTCGTTGTGCTAATCCTTCAACGATCGCTGTTTTACCTACCCCTGGTTCCCCAATCAACACAGGGTTGTTTTTTGTTTTTCGAGAAAGGATGCGGATCACATCACGAATTTCTTCATCACGGCCAATAATTGGGTCCATTTTACCTGAACGTACTTGTTGGACTAAATCCACTCCGTATTTTTCTAACGCTTTGTATTGTTCTTCTTGATTTTTTGAGGTCACTTTTTCTCCACCTCTCATTTCTTCGATATTGTTTCTAAGTTCTTTTTCCGATAATCCGTTTTTCGTTAAGTACACAGTCAACGGATAATTTTTCAATTTCATCAATGCCAAAATAACCACTTCAGTTGAAAGATATTCGTCACCAAAACTTTCTCTGATTTGGTCAGCTTCATTTAACAAATGAAATAGATTTTGGCTGAGATTTTGACCATATTGGACATTTCCTCCTGATACGGTCGGGTATTCATCAAGCACTCGGTCAACTTCTCTTTCAAAGCCCTCGACGTCTAAGCCGGCATCTGTGTATAGATTACGGCCAAAATGATTTGGTTGTAAAAAAATCTTCCATAAATGGGCAATGTCTATTTCTTGATGTTTCCGAGTGACAGCAATTTGTTGTGCTTCGGCAATCGCTTCTTGTAGCGTAGTTGTCATTTTTTCAATATTCATCTTCTTACCTCCTGAATAAAGAGTCTGAATTGTTTTTCATCAATTCTTTACGATTATTATTATACTCTTTTGGTCAATATTGGTCAAAGAATAACATCGCTTTTCTATCTTTTATCTTACACTTCTTTACCTATTTTTAAAAAAGAAACAGGCTGAAACAAAAAGTGATCTTCTGCTTCCACCTGTTACTATGTTTAGAGAATGTGGACAAATCTAAACATCATGTTTGTTACAGACTCTTGAATAAACCGCGTCCAAAAGTCAGTTTTTTCAGAAATGTCAAAAAAAAGAGTGTGAGAGGCTGGGACAGAAGTGTTTCTTACTTTTGTCCCACGCTCTCGACCTCTCTTATTCGATCAATAATTTTTCTCTTTTTCTCTTTTTACTTCTTTGATCTCTTTTTTTAGTACTTTTCTGCGATCAGCTACGACATAAAAGAACCCGTAGATAAATGGCAAAATAAATGAACTGAAACGATAGAGAAGTAAGGACGAAACTGCATCGACAGTCCCGACTAAAGGTTTGAATAATAACAGATAGACAAATTCAAATGAACCGATTCCCGCAGGCGTCGGGATCACGCCAGACAATACTACCGCAAAGCTAATAAATGAAAAGGTCAGTAAGAAATCGATTTTCGGATGATTTTCGACCAAGAAGATATATGGCATCACATACCAGAACAAGAGCTTGAGCATATTCCAAAAATAGATTCGGAGCAATGCTGTTCGATCTTTTACGATCGTCTGAACTGTTTCTCTAAGTGAATAGATTTGTGTATTGCAAGTATCGACCCATTTTCGTAATCTTTGACTTTTGAATAATTTATTTGACACACTGACAAAGAAAATTTGAAGGTTCAAACTTATTGAGATCAATAACAGAAAAGCAATAATGAGACCCGTCAAGACGATCCCCGCAATAATGAACCAGATCATGGATGGTCCTTTAGAATAGAATAACGAGAACTGGACAATCAAACCAATAATGGCATACATGATCACAGCCATTTTGTACATGATCATGTGCAATGCCGTGACACCAGCGCCTTGAGAGAATTTCATTCCTTTTTTGTTGTAGAAATAAATCTCCGAAATCAATGTTCCTGTGCCGAAAGATACGATCCGATAAAATGCAATATAACAGGATGTCCAGAAGCCGTCCATCGTAGAAAAATCATTGGCGAAAGGTTCTGCAATTTCTTTGATGGAGCGTCCTTCTACAAGTTGATAAAGAGTTCCTAATACTAATGCTGCAACAATAACAACTAAACTTGTCGATAGTAATTCAGCAAATATATCTGCAAATGATTGATTGATCAAATAATAAATAATGGCTAGTATTCCTATCAATAAAAGCAGATTTAAGACTATTTTTGTTTTTGTTCCTTTAGTTGACATTGACTACTCCTTAATGAAAAAAATAAATCAAAATCAAATCAACGAGTACACCCGCCATAAATCCAATTGTAAATTTCTTTTTTCTCGTTTTATGATGAAAGACTTTTCGTGAAAGCAAGACACCAATACCGCCGCCTAGTAAACTAACAAAGATCAAATTACTTTCTGGTACGCGCCATTTTCCTTTTTTTGCCTGACGTTTATCATACCCCATCAAACAAAACAAATAAATATTTACAAGTACCAGATAAAACCACAAAGGGTTATATAAAATTGCATTCATGTTTTTCCTCCAACTAGTCAGAAAAATTATTTTGTTTCTTTTGGAACAAATACAGATAGTCCCTTGGGAACAACGACTAATTCAATTGGTAAATTATCGGTGGTATCACCATCTGTACGAGTGCCAACCTTTTTTTCCTGCGCTTGGATATTGATTTGACTTGCTGTCAAATAAGTGATCCCAGGGACTGAATAGATTTTTCCTTTGATTATACGAGGAAGATAAAAGATAAATCGGAAAATATCAAGAGATGGAATGATCGTTATGTGAAATTTCCCATCATCTGGACTAGCAGAATCATCAAAATTCGTATACCCACCAACAGAATTCGTCATCGTAACTGTCAGTAACTGCGTTTTTCCTTTCCAGTGTTCGTTCTCTGTTTTGATGTCTAGATGATATTTTTTCTTTTTCAGCAATAGATTGACAAAACGTTTCATAAATATCCAAGATCCATATCGTTGTTTTTCCTTTTGGCTGATCCAAACAGCTGTATCAGCGAGTATCCCGATCGTTAATGTGGAAATGATCACTTCATCATTTACTTTTCCATAGTCGATTTTACGAATGGCTTCCCCTAAAATAACATCTGCCGCTTCTTCTTTATCTATAGAGATTCCAAGTACCTTTGCTAGATTATTGACTGTTCCACCGGGTAATAATCCTACTTGATAATGTTCTAGTTTCTTCTGGAAAGCTTGAACGATATGATGGATCGTTCCATCTCCCCCAATGATGATCAAGGTATCTGCCTCGTGTTCTTCTGCTTTTTTTACAAGTGTTCTGTGTTTCACCGAAGGACCGGTTTCCGCTAAATAAACGGTTAGCTCTGGTCGCTTTTCACTCACGTAATCTTTGAACCATTTTGCTAATTTTTCGCCTTCGTCATTTCCTGAGCTTTCATTATAAAAGACCAGCAATTTTTCCATACTCTTTTACCTCCTAATTTCACACAAAAATCAAGGGGATAGACGGTTCCACTTGGAATTCGTCCTCCCCCCCGACGTTTATCGAACCGATCGACTAGCTGACTGATCCGACATCCTATTCAATTTTAAACGTTTGTGTTCAATTCCGCAATTTTTACAATTACATCTGCCGCTTTTTCCATTACTTGAAGAGAAACAAACTCGAAGCGTCCATGCATGTTTTCTCCACCAGCAAATAGGTTAGGAGTCGGAATACCTAGATATGAAATTTTTGAACCATCCGTTCCGCCACGGACTGGTTCAATGATCGGTTCGATTTCTAGATCGATCATTGCTTGTTTTGCTAATTCGACGATACTCATGTCTTTTTCAATGATTTCACGCATATTGTAGTATTGATCGTACATATTGACTTTTACTCGTTCTTGGTCAAATCGACGATTCATTTTTTCTTGGATCTCCGTGATCAATGCTTTGCGAGCTTCAAAGTTTTCACGGTCATGGTCGCGGATGATATAACTCATCGTTGCTTCTTCTGTATTTCCATTCAAGGCCATCAAATGGAAGAAGCCTTCATAACCTTCTGTTTTTTCCGGTACTTCATCTGCTGGCAGTTGGTTATGGAAATCAATCGCTAATTGCAGCGCATTGATCATCGTGTCTTTTGCTGTACCAGGATGGACATTTTTCCCTTGAATCGAAATCTCTGCTTGAGCTGCGCTAAATGTCTCATATTGCAATTCACCTAATGGACCACCATCGACAGTATATGCAAAATCGACATTGAATGCTTCAACATCAAACTTATCCGCCCCTACACCGATTTCTTCATCTGGACCAAATGCTACTTTGATTTCACCATGTGGAATCGTTGGGTTTTTGATCAAGATTTCCATCGCTGTCATGATTTCAGCGATCCCTGCTTTATCATCTGCTCCCAGTAGCGTACTGCCGTCTGTCGTAATCAATGTGTGGCCTTCATAATTTTTTAAATTAGGAAAGTCTTTAGTATTTAGCGTATAGCGTTCTTGGCTATCCAATACGATCACCGATTCCCCGTCATAATTCTCAATGATCTGAGGATTGACCCCTTCCGCATTGAAGTCAGCTGTATCCATGTGGGAGATGAAACCGATCGAACGCACAGGACGATCCACGTTGCTTGGTAATGTACCGATCACAAAACCATTTTCTTCATTGTAGAAAACATCCGACAATCCAAGTTCTTCTAGTTCTTTTTTTAGAACTTGTGCAAAAGCGACTTGTGTTTGAGTAGATGGTGTCGTTTGACTTGTTGCATCTGAGCGTGTTTCTGTTTTAACATAGCGTAAAAAACGAGGTAAAAGATTTTCGTACATAAAATTCTCTCCTTTTAGTTAAATTGAAATGGGTTGGTATCTGTTTCAGAAACAAAGAAGTCAATAGACCAATCCTCTTCTTTTTTCCAAGATTCAAATTTTTCGATAAACTTCTCTTTGCACAATGATTCGATATAATGTCCCGGATCAATGGCAGCAAGGCCGGCGCTCTGCATGTCCTGTGCTGTATGGTAATAAATATCGCCAGTAATATAAACATCAGCTTTTTGAGACAGTGCATGAGGATAAAATTTTTCCCCACTGCCACCACAGATTGCCACTCTCTTGACCATTACTTCTTTTTCTGTGGGACGTACGACGCGAAGTCCGTCTAATTGGAAAGCTTCTTTCACTTTGGCTGCAAAAGTGTCGAGAGACATTTCTTCTGATAATTCTCCGATACGGCCAAGTCCCCATGTTTTAGTTGGCTCATCGATTTTAAACAGATCATAAGCCACTTCTTCATATGGATGAACCGCGTACATCGCTCGAAGAACTTTTTGCTCAAGATGTTCAGGAAAAATGACTTCTACTTTCGCTTCTTGGACCTTCTCCAGTTGACCAGCTTCACCGATTGCAGGGTGAGCTGAATCATTTGGGCGAAAACGTCCTTGGCCGATCGTAGTAAAGCTGGTGGAGTCATAGTTTCCTTGTTGCCCTGCCCCAGCTTGAGCCAATGCTTTACGTAATTCTTCAGCTTGTTCCACAGGTATATATACAGCCAGTTTTTTATAATGACGTTCATGTGTTTTAACTAAGTAGTTTTCGACCTTGACACCGAGCAATTCACAAAACCAATCATTTAACCCATCTTCAATAATATCCATATTGGTATGTGCGGCATACACAGCGATATCGTGTTTCAATAGATCCGCATACATCTTTTCTTGCGGATTATCTGCATTTAAACGTTTTACTGGGCGAAAGATAGGCGGGTGTTTTGCAATCAATAGATCGATCTTTTTATCAATGGCTTCTTTTACGACTTCTGGTCGAACATCAAGCGTCATCATCACCCGTTGGATCGGTTTATTCAACGTTCCAATGTGTAGACCTACAGGATCGCCGTCTTCTGCCAGCCATTGAGGGCAGTATTCTTCAAATTTGCGAATAAACACATTGCCGTTGACTGTCATTAGCCTAGTACCTCCTCAATCATTTTGATTTCACTTTCCATTCGTTCTTTTCTGACTTGCTGATTTGTTGCATGAGTCAGCTGTTGCAGAATCGTTTGTCTCTGTTTCAATTCTCGCTGCCACTTATTGAAAAACACTTCATTGGACTCATTCAATAAGTGAGGTCCAAACATCAATTCTTTTTCACTATAGGTGACTTTCTCTTGTGTCTTTTCCGCCACAAGGATCTCATAGATTTTTTTATTTTCTTCTAAAATCGTTTCTGCAATAAGTTGATAATTGTTCTCTTGCAACCAGCTTCTCAGTGTTCGTTCACCGATATTTGGCTGAAGAATCAGGCGTTCGTTCCCAGATAAGCGTTTTTTTTGTTTGCCAGCTTCTAGGATCTCCCGAATCAATGAACCACCCATTCCAGCAATCGTGATTGCATCAATTTGATCTTCTGCTTCGATTGCATCTAAGCCATTTGCCAGACGTACAGTGATCTGCTTTTCTAAGCCGTCCTTTCGTACTTGTTTCCTCGCTGATTCATAAGGACCTTTTACTACTTCGCCAGCAACTGCAAATTGGATTTTTCCTTTTAACATTAATGCCACTGGTAAATAAGCATGGTCAGAGCCAATATCTGCTAAACGAGCTTTTTCTGGAACAAATTCTCCCACCTTCGCTAAACGTTTAGATAATTCCAAATGGTTCATACCTTCACTCCTTCCACGCCATTATAACATTTTCATTATAATTTAAGGAGATTCGAAAAGAAAAAATTTCAAATCTCCTTCATTTTTTTATTTTTTTCTAAAATCCTACTGCCTATGATCCAATACGTGCTATTTCGATCAAAGAATCAAGAAAGACTATCGGAGGATCTGACCGGGTCATTCGCAAATCCTTCAGTACAAACTTGATTTTATCACCAACACGTACTGAGTCTTTGCCATCTTTCAATTTTTCAGCAGTCGCACTCAAAACCATATCACCAGCACGATCCTTTGATTCTTCTATATTTTTTATGTCCGTTACTCTGATAGTAAGTATTGATTTTTCATTTTCTGAAATATCGATAATTTCTCCAGTGTAGACATACCGTTCTTTTTTTTTTGAGAGATCATCATTCTCTTGGTTTCCGCAACCAGTCAAAGAAAGGAATACGATAGCGATTATCGATGAAAAAATAAGTTTCATGAATACCTCCTTCAAATCATTGTCGTTCACTTATCTGCCGATCGTATCTAGCTACTTGCCTTTAACTCTTACATTGTTTTTTTTGATCCATGTCATTATGTAAAAGAAGCCAGGACAAAGTGTTATGTCACAAGAAAAAAGCAAACATTCCAAAAATTTGTTTTTCAAATTTTTAAAAATCTGCTTTTTATGCTTCGGATTTGTTACTTTTGTTCCAGCTGCTTATTCTATTTCGTTAGGAAGCGAATGTAGTTTTTTTCCACTACTTCCCTTACTTTGCGGTATTTATGTGGACTAGCAAACTATTAATTCAAGTTTTTTTTAGAGAAGTGGTCCTATTCTTCGATCCGCGCTATTTCGACAATTGAATTACCAGGGATCTGCGGTGGGATCGACATTGTCATTATGGAATTTTCTACTAATACGATCTCGATCTGATCGCCTTTCTCGAATGCCTCTTTTCCATCTTTTAGTTGCTCCTCAGACGCATTCAAAATGACACCATCATTCGTAAAAGAGCTTCCGATATTTTCCGAGTCTTTTATTTCTTTTACGTTGATCACTTTGATTTGGATCGTCGAATCATCCGGTTCTGAGATACTTTCGATTTCTCCATTAAAAATACTTTGACCTTGCGTTGCAGAGTTACTTACTTCCGTCGATGTTTCCGCACTGATCGAATCGATCGATGCTTTACTTGGGTCTTCGTTTCCGCAGCCTGTTAATGTAAAAAGTAAACCAGCCACAATCATTGTTGAAAATAAAATCTTCATAAAATTTCCTCCAGCTCATTTTTAGTTGACTTATTTTGATGGTTGCGCCCGACTACTATATGTTTGCCTAATAGATGGATTCGCTTCCCTTTAGGTAGTGCATATAATTATGTAAAGAGGGTGTAACAAAAAATTGCCACATTCTCTTTTTTTTGAATACATGATGTTTCAAAAAATAGTTTTTCAAACGAAAATCCTACAAAATTTTAGCAGTATTTTACGGAAAACCTTTTTTCTTGAAGCTGAATACTTCTGTTCTATTTTCTTTGATACTATCGTATATGGTGTAATGATTTCTGAACAAAACACCTTTCACAACTTTGTATGTTTCATTAAAGGCTCGGAAGAATCATTCAACCATTCCTTCGATTACGCCCAGTCATTTCGATTTCTTTTGTCAAATAACGGATCCGTTCCATGATCCTTTTAGCTTTTAATGGCTCTTCATCGCCACGCTGCGTGACAGATAAATGTTGTTCCAATTCATCCATCGTGAAGTTTGAAGAAAAAAACGTCGGAAGCTGTTCTTGCATCCGATATTGTAGGATCACACCGAATACTTCATCTCTGATCCAACTGCTCATTGCATCGGCGCCGATATCATCCATCATGAGGATTGGTGAACGCTTGACTGCGTCTAATTTCTCCGCCACTTGGTCTTTCCCGATCGCTTGTTTCATTTCTACTGCAAAAGTCGGGAAGTGAACGAGCGTAGTCGTGAACCCTTTGATAGCCAATTCTCTTGCTGTTGCACCTAGTAAGTACGTTTTTCCGATCCCAAAACTACCGACTAGATATAGTCCCTTGTAGTACCCCTTAGGATCAGCACTATAGTGTTCGACAAAATCAAGCGCCTCGAAGCTGGCATAGCTCCGACCATCTGTACGTTCGAAATTTTTGAATGAGGCATCTTGGATATCTTTTGGCATATCCACTGCTTTGATCCGACTTTTGATCTCTTCTTGTCTTTTTTTCGCAAGCAAAGCTTCTGTTGGTACATACGTCACATCGACATAGTGGAAGTTCAGAGTCAATTTGGGCTCATAGCCTGGTGCGATCATCGTGGGATCGTTTTTTTGATACTTCCGTTTTTCTTGAACAAATTCATACAGTTTAGCATAACTTTTTTCAATATCTGCTTGTGTCAAATCTTCTTGATGTTCTGATAAGAAACTTTGAACATCTGGATCGTTCAAGACTTCTTGGATCATCTCAGTAAATTTCTGTTGATAATCTCTTCTGCTAATGATTTTCTTTAGCTCTTTTCCGACATCTTCCACTAGCTATCGCCCTCCTTTTTTGCAAAATATTCTTTAAATCTACGTTCGATCTCTGCCTTTTTCTCACTACTGATTTTTTGTTCCTCTTTTGGTTTGTTTACCCAATCAGGGAGTTTTTCACGGCGTACGTTGCGCCGCGTAGATGCGTATGACTGTGTTGTCTTTTTTTTCGTTTGTTTTGCTTGATTACTGATCGTACGGATATGCTCGATTGCCTCTTCTGGAGTAGTAATCTTATTTTGGGCCCATTCATTCGCAATCGTGTTGACGAAGCTTGCATTTAAACTTGCTTGATTTCTTATGACCAACACATAGTTGACTAAAATATTGATCACACTACTTGATAAGCCTGAACGAGAAACTAAGTCTTGCATCAACCATGTTTCTTGTTTTGAGACAAAACCGCCTTTTTCTTGTTTTAATGCTTCAAGATACTTCATTGGTGGGATACTTTGGGCTTCTTTAATCAACTCTACTATGGCGTTCGGTAACGAACTGTCAGCAGTAACCGTTTCTTCTCTACCTGTTTCTGGACTTGTTGGATCACTTTTTTTGTTTTTTTGTGCTTGACTTGTCAAAACAATTCTTTGCAGTTCTTTTGTCGAGACTTTTTGTTCAGAAAAATCATATGCTAGAACGATCCATTCACCGATAGTCAATTCATCCACGCCGTAAAGCTGATGGTACATCTCGATTTGTTCTTTTAATGGATCTTCAAGAACTGGAATATGTTTTTTTGTCAGCCACTCTGTCAAAAATGCCCAATCAAGTTTAGGTTGGTCTGAATTAGATACCAATGAACCTGGTTTTTCTTGTTGAAATCCTGTTTGCACATTTTCGATCTTGTCCTGATTAGCAGCATAAGCAGCTTCACTGAACCGATAAACTTCCAAAAATTTTTTCGTGATTTTCTGGTAGCTTTGAGACGAAAATATCTTTGGTTGGAATAATTGGACTAACTGTTCATAGCGGCGTTCTCCCACTTTTTCTAAAAGCAAGAAGGAAAGTACGCTATCTTTGAAAAAAGCGAAGGCATCCATTGGTTCTAATAATTCATAAATAAAACAAGCTCCTAAGCTGGTGTCTTCTTTGTAAAAAACATCTAAAAGACCGATTCCTTCTAATCGCTTACGGGCTTCATAAAATTGGGGCAATCCACAACTCAAACTACTCAAGAGATCTGCATGCAATCCTTCTGGTGATTGGCCATGTTCAGCTGATATTTCTGATAAGAGGGTCAAATACAGACTCATGGCTTCTCCACCGATCAATGGCTGATACAGGTACAACAAGGCGGTTCTTCCATCTTCTTTTAGAGGATGACTTTTTCTTCCTTGGTAGATATTTTTGGGTTGAAGCTCTTTCCATGCATTATCCAAGGAAATAGGCCTCCTTACTTCTTATTTTTCTTTATTGTTTTCTTTTGCTTTATCAACGATATCTTGCAATTCCTTTAAGAAAACAGACATATCTTTAAACTGGCGATAGACGCTTGCAAAACGAATATAGGCTATTTCATCAAGATTGACTAAATCTTCCATGACATATTCCCCAATCAATGTGGTCGATACTTCGTTTTCACCAAGACTTCTGACCCGGTTTTCTACGTGGTTCACGATTTGTTCCATCTGCTCCATCGCAACTGGTCGTTTTTCTGCTGAGCGGATCAATCCACGCAAGATTTTGTCACGATTGAATTCCTCACGTTCACCATTCTTTTTGATGACTAATAATGGTGCCGCTTCGATTCTTTCAAATGTAGTAAAACGAAAAGAACAACTTTCGCACTCTCTTCTTCTTCGGATTGCTCGCCCATCATCTGCCTGTCGGCTGTCAATAACACGAGAATTATTATGTTGGCATCTAGGACATCTCATTTTCTTCACCTCTTCTTATGAGTGTTTCTATCAAACTACTATTTTCATATCAAATACCCAAATCTTGAAAGTAGAAATGGCTGATTTGATGGACTTCGATTAAATGATCGTTGCTTACAATAGTAAATACGTTTTTTCTTATAAATATTTACATTTTTTCGATTTTTTACAAACTGCAACTAGTTGTATTATAACACGAAACGTGTATTCAACGCGACTTTCCTGTACAAAAAAAAGCGAATACAAGAACATTTTTTTCCAATTTTATACGTAATTTGTTCGATTTCTATATTCACATTGGACGTGTGAAATAGAGTCCTAGACAACTAGCCTTGTCCCCACATTAAGGCTACTTATTTTGCATCGGACACACTCGTTGTAAGATCGACAGGTATAGTTGTCTTATTTCTCTTTGTCCACCGAGAGCAATCGTATAAGCCAACTGTACTATTTTGTCATGTACGACTATGATGATTGTTTTCCCGCTCTCATTCAACTGGGGCGATATTTCTAAAAATTTTATCGCTATTTTTGGCTAGTTGATCCATCAGCAAAAGTCTAGCTTAGTCTGATTTTAATAGCACAATTACTTCAAACGTTGATCAAACAGACAAACACCGATCACAACAATTTTGAGATTGACTGAACTTCTGGGCTATCTTTAGAAAATAAAAAATAAACCAAAATCCTCAGGTGTTATCAAGGACTTGGTTTATTCGTGTATTCATTCAACTCATTTTTTGCATGTAGATCGATCAAAGTTTTTCTTCGATACCCGTATAATGTTTCATACGTTGTTCGTCGATTTTTTGCTGATTAGGGATATGTTCTGCTTCAGGAAGCGGAGCTTTTTTGCGTTCACTCTTTGCTGTTCGTTCTTTCGTTAAATCTTGATTTTTCGCTTCTGCCTCTGCTTGCTCATCTTCAATTTCATTTATTCTAGCTTGATACTTTTCTTCATTTTCTTTCGCAATTTCTGCTTGAGTACGGCCTTCATCTTTTAATTCTTCCTTATTAATGAGTTCACCGATCTTTTCTTTTGCTGAGCCAACTACTTTATCTTTTTGATTTTTAAAAGTCCCCATAGCAATCCTCCTCTTTGATTTATATTCAGCATAGCAAAATTACTGGATATACTCAAAGAAATCGATTGCGAGATTCCGCTAACCAGTTTTTGATCTGTGCTTCGATCATCTCTTTACTCCTACTATTATCCAAAACGATATCAGCGAGTGCTTTTTTTTCTTCAATGGACAGCTGGCTGCTAACTCGCTGTTTTGCTTCTTCAAGGCTTAGATGATTTCTTTTCATTAGTCGCCGTATTTGGATGTTTTCAGGCAGATAAACCACTGCCACTGCATCCATGAGTTGCTCATAATTCCCCTCATAAAGAAGCGGGATGTCTGCCACAACTAACGGGTATTCAGTTTTCAATTGTTCGATTTGTTCTGTGATCGCTGTACGGATGAACGGATCAAGTAGCCGATCCATCTTTTTTCGTTCCTCGACAGAATTGAAAACGATTTGTCCCAATGCCTTCCGATCAAGGGTGCCATTTTTTTGGAGGATCACATCTCCAAATACACTGACTAGTGCCAATAATCCTTCGCTTTTCGGTGCGACTACCTCACGAGCGATAATGTCCCCGTCAACAATTGGTATACCATGATTGCTAAATATAGACGCTGCTGTACTTTTTCCTGTAGCAATTCCACCTGTCAATCCCAATACAAAACCTATTTTATTTTCAGTCTTTGGCAATTTGGACAATAGTGCGTCCCCCTTTGCGCTACTTTAGTCTTAACAATTGATGTATGACAGCGAACGCAAGGCTGGCCAGTTTGTCCATAGACATGGAGTGCTACTTGAAAATTCCCCGCTTCACCTAATGCATTGAGGTAACTTCTGATCGTGGTTCCTCCTGCTTCTATTGCACGTGACAATACATCAATGATTGCTTTTCTTAATAACTCGATTTCTTTTGGTTTCAATGTATTGGCTGGTTGCTCTGGGTGTATTTTCGCTTCCCAGAGTGCTTCATCCACGTAGATATTTCCTAGTCCTGTAACTAATTTTTGATCAAGTAATAAAGGCTTGATTGCCTTATGGGACTTACTCAAACCCAGAATAAACTGATCGAGCAAAAATTGATCTGGTAAAGGTTCCGGCCCTAATTTCAAAATACCTTTATACGTATCACTCGTTTCCTTATCAACGAGTGTCATACGTCCAAACTTACGTACGTCATTGTATCGCAGCTGGCTTCCATCTTCAAAGAAGAATAGGACGTGTGTATGCTTATCAATAGGCTGATTTGTTTCAACAAATTGATACTTCCCTTCCATTCGCAAATGTGAAATCAACTCATAATGACTTAAATGGAAAATCAAAAATTTCCCTCTTCGTCCTATTGACTCGATTCGTTCACCAATCAATATCGCTTCAAAAATCGGTGTTTCTGGCTGTTCAATGATTTTAGGCCACAATACTTGTACTTTTTTGATTGTTTTTCCAGTGACTAACCGCTCCAAGCCTTTTCGAACAGTTTCAACTTCTGGTAATTCTGGCATTATTTCACCTTCGATTCTTTCGCTCTTTTTTCACTTATTTTGCTTCATACCATGTTTTTCCCCAACTACTATCTGTAATCAATGGGACACGGAGGGAAACGGCGTGTTCCATTACTTGACTGACTAAGTGATCAAGTGTTTCTAATTCTTTTTCAGGTACTTCAAAGACAAGTTCATCGTGCACTTGTAACAACATCGTTGCTTCCAATTTTTCTTCCTTCAAATGCTTGTCTAGTTCGATCATTGCGATTTTTAGAATGTCAGCGGCGCTTCCTTGTATTGGTGTGTTGATCGCCGTTCTTTCTGCAAATGAACGGATATTGTAATTTCGTGAGTTGATGTCTGGTAAATAGCGACGACGATGGTACAATGTTTCAACAAATCCTTGATCTTTTGCTTCTCGAACGATTCGTTCCATATACTCTTTGACCCCAGGATATTTTTCGAAATACGTATCAATGTACTGTTGTGCCGCTTTCCTAGTGATCCCCAAGTTTTGCGATAATCCATAATCGGAGATACCATACACGATCCCAAAATTGACTGCTTTTGCCTGACGGCGCATGTTTGGTGTCACATCTTCTGCTTTTTCGATTCCAAATACCCGCATTGCTGTACTTGCGTGGATGTCTTGCCCTTCAAGAAAGGCAGCTTTTAAATGTTCATCATTTGAGATATGGGCAAGTACACGCAATTCGATTTGAGAGTAATCAGATGAATAAATCAACCAATCTTTCTTTCTTGGCACAAACGCCTGACGGATTTTCCGTCCTTCGTCTAAACGAATCGGAATATTTTGCAGATTCGGATCGACTGAACTTAGACGTCCTGTCTGTGTCAAGGTTTGGACATATCTAGTATGGACCTTTCCGTCTGATTGGATCACTTTAAGTAACCCTTCAACATAAGTAGACTGGATTTTGGCGATTTGGCGATAGTTTAGGATATCATCAACGATTGGCGCTTGTTCTCTTAGTTGTTCCAATACATCGACGGCTGTAGAATAACCTGTTTTCGTTTTTTTGATAACTGGTAGTCCCATTTTCTCAAATAAGATGACTCCAAGTTGTTTAGGTGAATTCAAATTGAATTCTTCACCTGCTTCTTGGTAGATTTTTTGTTCGATTTCTCTCAAACGATCAGAAAATTCAACTTTCATTTCTTGTAAACGCGTCGCATCGACTTTGATCCCACTGATTTCCATTTCAGCCAAGATGATCGATAACGGCAATTCCATTTTTCTGAAAAGATCTTCTTGATTCTTTTCTGCTAATTCCCTGGTTAATTGAGGCGTTAGCACATTGATAGCAGAGACTTTTCGAGCTAAATGTGCAAAAAAGACTTCTTCATCTTCAGGTAATCCTTTTTTTGCTCCCTTGCCATAGACAGCTTCATCCGATTGGACTTCATGATAGCCGTAATGAGCGGCGATTCCTTCGATATCTGTACTTTTTTCGTTGGTATCCAGTAAATAAGCTCCCAATAACACATCAAAATCAATGCCCTTTGTTTTCGTTGTGTAACGATTCAAGGCAACATACGTGCGTTTTGCATCATACACTTTCTTCAACCGAGTAGGATCAGCTAACCAAGAATGGAAAGATTCGTTTTCAAAGATAGTCAGATCATTCGTCACATAGATTTTTTCCTTCGTTCCCCAAGCAACACCAACGATATCCTCAGTATGATAATTGTCTCCCATCATTTCGACATACAGCGCCATATCTGTAGTGAACATGTCTTCATGGAACTCATGAACGACTTCGAATAAGATATCGGTCATTGGCGTTTCTTCTTCTACGATAGCCAGTTTAGAAAGAAACTGTTTGAATTCCATTTCCTTGTAGAATGGAACCAATTTATCCAAGTCTTTTCCTTCATATTTCAAGGAATCGATAGAGATTTCGACAGGCGCTTGCGTATTGATCGTCGCTAGTTCTTTGGATAAGAAGGCTTGATCTTTGTCATTTATAAGATTTTCTTTCATCTTGCTTTGCTTCATTTCATCGATATGTTCATAGATTCCTTCGACTGAACCATATTGTTTCAATAATTTGATTGCTGTTTTTTCACCGATCTTCGTTACTCCTGGTATATTGTCTGAGGCATCGCCAGCGAGTCCTTTCATATCGATGATCTGTTTAGGGGTCAATCCATCATATTTTTCAGCCACATGTTCTGGTGTATAACTTTCAATATCACTCACACCTTTGACAGTGATATCCACTTTGATTTCTTTACTAGCTAGTTGTGTCAAGTCACGGTCACCAGATAAAACGACCACATCAAATTCATCTTTATTGGCTTTTTCTGCTAGTGTACCGATGATATCATCTGCTTCATAATTCGGCAGTTCATAATATTTCACACCTAGACCAGTTAGTAATTCACGGATATAAGGCATCTGTTCTTTGAATTCTCCAGGAGTTTTGGAACGGCCACCCTTATATTCTGCGTACATCTCTGTTCTAAAAGTTGTTTTTCCCGCATCAAAGGCGACTAAAACATGAGTAGGTTGTTCTTTTTGCATCACATTCTCAAACATATTATGGAACGCATAGATGGCATTTGTATGGAGACCGCTTCTATTTTTGAAGCGTTCTAATGAATTGTGGAGCGCAAAAAATGCCCGAAAGGCTACACTATTCCCATCAACGAGTAATAATTTATGTTTTTTCATTTGTTTAACTCCTTACTGTAAAGTTCTTCTTCATTCTAACAAAGAATACGTAGGAAAGCGAAAAGAAAAACGCGAGAAATTTTCTTCTCTAAATAAAAAATACGGTTATTGCAGAAGTACTTCTGCACCATTTATTCAAAAAAAGAGTGTGACAAGATTTTTGTCACACCCCTGTTAAATACGTTTTTCTATTGTTAATTGTTTTTACCAAAAATTCTTAAAAAGGCTAAGAACAAGTTGATAAAGTCAAGATACAATTGTAGTGCCAAGAAGACGACGATTCCACTGTGGGCTGTTCCATTACTTTGCACATAGATACTACGGATTTTTTGATTGTCATAAGCCGTGATCCCTGCAAAAATCAACACAAGCAGAAGCGAGATGAATAATTCAACTGCACTGCTTCGCAAAATGAAGATGTTCAATACCATTGCGATGATCACGCCGATCAATGCAGCCATTCCCGCACGACCAACACCGCTTAGGTCTTTCTTTGTGACCATCCCGACAACTGACATCCCTAAAAACATACCTGTAGCAGTGATGAATGCTTTGGTGATGCTGCCGATATCATAATAGGATAATGTAACAGCCAATGTCAGCCCATTTAACAATGAGTAAGCGACAAAGCCACCAATTGCTAAGCTAGGATTCTTTTGTGCTTTCACTCCGAGAACCATGACTAAAATCAACTCTACGATCCACAGCCCCATAAATCCTAACGGGAAGTTGTTGATGAATGAAGCGATTTGGTAAGGGAAAACTTGAAGTGTCAAATAAGACACGATGGCACTCAATGCAAGCCCTCCACCTAGAAAAGCATAAACCTTGGCATAAAATCGATTGATTCCTGCTGCCATAGTATTTTGATTATTCATATTATTCACCTTCACTTTCAAGTGTAATTTCTAATTCTGGTTCTTCTGCTGGTTGAACCATTACTACAGCATCTAATACTCGATTTTCGATACTGTTGGTTGCTTCCACAGAAATTGTTACTACATTTTTCATTTTGTCTACTTTGATGACCTCAAACTGAAAAGTCAATGTTTCGTAATGGAAAACTGGTTCAATAAAATTCACAGAAAAATTAACGACATGTGAACCTGGTCCAGGCAGATGTTTCGAGATCGCACTGGTAATGATCCCCATCAACATCACCGATGGAACGATTGGTTGGTGGTATTCTGTTTTCTGAGCAAAATCATGTTGGATATACAAAGGATTGGCATCATTTGTCAAACCTAGATATAACAATAACTGGTTATCTTCGATCGATTCTGTTAAAGATAACGAGTCTCCTTCCTCAATTTCATTGATTGTTTTTCCTAATTTACGCGGTTTACCTATGTTCAAGATAAAAACCCTCCAGTTTATATATTAATCATTACTTATTGTACCAAAACAAACAGAAAAGGCAAGTTCCACTAACTAAACACTAGATATACTTAAGAATCCTGCTGGCTCGAAAATGATTCGTTTTTTTAGTTCGCACTTCTAAAAAAATGCGTGACTCGTTGGATATCTTTCCCCTTCATATAGCGTAATTTGACATTTAGACGCCCATTTCCTTCTCTCAACTGCAAACTAAGATGGGCTAAATCTTTACGGTAAAGAAAAGGCGTACTGGTTTCTTCGATTGATTGGACTTTTGCTCGGTCAATAAATGTTTGGACTTTTGTAAAATATTGGTAATTTTGGATACAAAGTCGCGAATCTGAAAGAAAAGCCAATCCTTGATTATGGCTATTCAGTAAGTCCGTTGCTATGCCAAAGAACAGCCCCAACAATAGGATCGTTCCCAACCACCAGTAAAAGAAAAAAGAAATGATTGCTAGTGGCAATAGCACAGCGATGGACCAGCGGGAAAAATAAAACCAACGTCCTCGCGAAACAACTTGTATGGTTGGTTTTGCCATTTGCCAATCAGCATAGATCATTTGTAACACCGGATACAATTCACTTTCATTGATTATTGGTAGGAGCAGGACTTTAGCTGTGTTATCTGAATTTTCTTTTTGTTCTTGTCCCCCTGCTAAAATCAATTCCACAGATGAGATCCTAAGTAATCTTCTCAATATATTTTGCTTGATTCGAATCCCTTGCACTTTGTTGAGTGGAATCTTTTGAACATGCTTTTCAAGTAACCCTCGTTCGATCGTCAATGTCTTCTCGAAATAGCTTACTTTGAAATGATAGTACGTAATCATGCTTTTGATTATCGCGAAAAGCATCGCAACGACAATAAATAAAAGTCCGAATGCCACAACGAACAGCCCACCAGTTTGGACAGCAGAGATTGTCACATCTGCAACCTCATCGACCCATTCTTTTGACATAAACCGTTCGATTGTCAATAACACAACGAAAATCCCCATAAACACACTCAGATCCGTGATGCCAAACAGAAAGATCTGACGATTCGTTAATTGGTATTTAACAGCTTGTTCTTCGTAAAGCGAGCTCTTCTCAATAACCGCTTCATCTGCTTGTTGTTCGGGAAAGCTTTTTTCTTGTTTGTTGTTTACTTGCTGCCGGTAATGTTCTATTTCATTGAATACCCGGATCGGTATGGCTGGAATATTGACTTCTGGTTTACTCTCTCCTCCAGCAGTCTCGATCTGTAGACTTACGACATGAAAGGGAACCAAAAAGAACCATTGGCGTTGCTTGATTGCCTGCATTCGTTCATACGTTACCTCGATTTCCTTTTTTCGGATGATCCCTTCATAGATGACCATTTTATCTGCATCAATCATATAAGACTCAAAGTAATATTTAATGCAGGACCAAATGCCCAATAGTAAGATAAGGATACCGCCAAAAATCAAAAAAATCCATCCGCTATCTTTGAGACCATTTTTAAAAATCCCTAGGATCATTGCTGGTATCCATATTTTTAATGCAGATAAAACATGTAGAAGGATGGTCAATAGGTGATAATGAACCTTTTTAGACATCTTCCTTCGCCACCTTCACTAATTCGATGATCTGCTGACGCAAAGCTTGTGCTTCCTCCATATCTAAACCAGCTAATCGGTGGGTGGTGGCAGCCGTGTGGATCGCAATTTGAATCAGGTTTTGTTGGCGTAGGAAAGGTCCTTGCTCTGTTTCGACATGTTGGATTCGGTTGATCGGGACATAGGTCGTTGAGCGAAAAATAAACCCTTTTTGAAAGACCAAGTCTTCTGGGGTGATCTCATAGCGATGAAATTCATAACGATAAGGAACAAGGACGAATTTCAGAATAGTCACAATCAATACGATGAGAAAATAGCCAATGAGTATGCTACCCCACAGTGCTGATAGTTGATGTAAATAACGGAGTATCCCAAACATGATGATACCCAATAATAAGAAAATAACGCTAGTTAAGAATATACTTTTTTGCCAAACTTTTTTGATGCGCTGTGGCATTTTTTGTGCTAATAATGGATAATTCATTTTTTCCCTCACCTTCATTCTAAGGAACAAAAAACATTTATTTCTACCAAGCAAACCGATTCTTATTCCATTAGTTATAGTTATTTGAAACCATTTTATTTAGTTAAGAATACTACTAGTTATCCCCTTTGCCAATGGATTTTTCAATAAATCACTTATTTGTGCATTAGTTAACTAATTGCACAAAAAAGGATGCGACGAAATATCGTCACATCCCTTCTCGCTTCGAATAACCCATGTTCCAGAATTTTTTTCAAAAAACAAATCGAAATCTTGAAAAATCAACGAGCAATTTCCAAAAAATTCTTTTTTTAGTCCGCTATTCCTGTCACATGCCATTCTTACGTATACCTATTTCAACAAGAAATTACAAAACATTCTTTGTTGTGCTGCTCAATAATTTTTCGTAGGCTTGTTCAAATTTTTGGACATCTCCCGCACCCATGAAAATAATCACTGCATCGTGATAATCCAATAAAGGAGAGACATTGTCTTCTTTGATGACTTGTCCGCCTTTTTTGATCTTATCTCCTAAGTCTTCGATTTTTACATCGCCTTGTTTTTCACGTGCTGAACCAAAAATATCGCAAAGATATACTTTATCTGCAAGATCAAGTGCTTCAGCAAATTCATCCATCAACGCAATCGTACGTGTAAATGTATGTGGTTGGAAAACTGCAATGATTTCTTTGTCAGGATATTTTTGACGTGCGCCATCGATCGTCGCTTTGATTTCTGCTGGGTGATGCGCATAGTCATCAACTACAGTCATATCGGCAACGATTTTTTCACTAAAACGACGTTTCACGCCTGGGAAAGTCAGCATTTCTTTTGCTACTTCTTCAATATCTAAGTTTTCAAAGTAAGCGACCGCAATCACACCTAGTGCATTTAGAATGTTGTGTTTTCCAAAAGCTGGTACGACGAAATGTCCAACAAAATCCTCGCCATGATACACATCAAAAGCAGAACCAGTTGTTGTTCGTTCGATATTACGTGCTTGGATATCATCATTTTCAGATACACCATAATAATAGATTGGCACATCAGCTTCCAATTTTCTCAAGTACGCATCATCACCATAGGCAAAAATTGCTTTTTTGACTTGTTTAGCCATTGATTGGAACGCAGTGAACACATCATCGATACTTGTGTAGTAATCAGGATGATCAAAGTCGATATTTGTCATGATGACATAATCAGGTGAATAAGCCAAAAAGTGACGGCGATATTCACATGCTTCAAACGCAAAAAATTCGGCTTGAGGATCCCCATGACCTGTACCATCTCCGATCAAATAACTCGTTGGACGGATACCTGTCAACATGTGGGAAAGCAGACCAGTCGTACTAGTTTTCCCGTGTGAGCCAGTAACAGCGATACTGGTGTAATTTTGGATGAAATCTCCAATAAAATCATGGTAGCGAACAACTTCTAATCCTAGTTCCTTCGCTCTTTGGATTTCTTCATGTGTATCTGGAAAAGCATTACCAGCAATGATCGTCATCCCTGGTTTTACGTTATCCGCATTAAAAGGTAAAATTTTGATACTTGCTTTTTCTAAATCTCTTTGAGTAAAGAAATATTTTTCAATGTCTGATCCTTGCACGTTTAAACCTTGTTCATGTAAAACAAGCGCCAAGGAACTCATTCCTGATCCTTTGATACCAACGAAATGATACAATTTATTTTGATTTTCCATTTGAATCCTCTTCTCTTAACTATCATCCATTTTTTTTCACTATATTCAACACGACACCCATTATCTTATAAACCTTTGAAAATTTCAACCAAATTTATTCGAAGAGGATCAAATCTTATTGGCTGTCAAAAAACAGAAATAAATGATGGAACTTTTCATTCTTTGACTAACCTTCGTTACTATAACCTACCGAACGAATCGCCCATCAAATTGAGCAGTGATCCGCCGATAAGCTGACCAAACTGTTTCAGGCATTTCTACGTGATTCATATAACCCTTGCCATTTGGTCCATAGCCATTTTCATCGTCTTTCAAGCGAACCATTTCCCCTAGAACCAGTGCATAAAAGTATTCTTTTGACCATTGACCATTCAACTCAGGCTGAGTGAACTGGATTTCTTCCCCAATAGCGACCACTTGAGGCACAAAAGGAACATAATTGATAAATTTGACATTTTCTGTTTGCCATACTTTTTCAAAAGTCGCTTTTGTCCTTCTTTGCAAAGTAGGATCGTTCATCAGTAAAATTTGGCGAGGAAGTTCTCCCTCTCGACGCAATAGTGCTAAGGCGTTGCGGGCGTTCTCACCTGAATTGGTAGATACAGTTTCTAAAAGGAATGCCTCGTTTGGGAGTCGATATTTTTCTTTGAGATACTGAAAGCACATCTCACTTTCACTCAACGTTGGATCTAAAAAAATCCCCTGTTTCTCAAAATTACGGTGAAGTTTTACCGTAGCATGTCCGATACCACCAACAAGAAAGATCTTCTTCACTTGCCCTTTTTGATAAAGTTCTGCTGCTTTATCCGCTAATATGGGTAAGCAGTTACCCGCTAGAATCACCAAAGAAGCCTCATCTATTTGGCTAGAACTCTTGTCAGCTAAAAAAGTTAACAGCTGGTTCCAGTATTGATAGTTTTCTGCCTGTTTATCCATTCTTTTCTCCCATCAGCATGACTTTTCTGCTACATTTTTTGTTTCTTTCCATACTAACTTTCCGTGACATTTTCCACAGACATAACGTTCTGTATTTATTTTTCGTTTGCGGTAAATATGTGCTGAACAATTTTGACATTCGTAACATTCGATTTTTTTGACCTGATTGGTAGATACTCTCGGCGCATAACGAATACCGCCAGTTTTTTTCAAAAGGTTCTTAAAATCGGCATCTTGATGACGATAGCCTTTGTTACCTAAGTGTAAATGATAATGGCACAATTCATGTTTGATGATCCCGATCTTTGTCTTTTCATCTACCTCTTTGAACATCTTAAGATTAAAGTCTAGATGATGATCGCTTAAATGGTAACGGCCACCAGTGGACCTTAACCGAGCATTAAAAACAGCGCGATGTCTAAAAGGTAAATGGAAACTTTCGATTGAAATCTTTTCAACCAACTGTTGCAATTCTTCTTGAGTCACTGTTTATTCCTCATAAGGAGAAAGCATTGTCAAGCTGATTCGTCCTTTGTTCGTGTCGACTTGATCGATCCAAACAGTGACTACATCACCTACAGAAACGACATCAGTTGGATGTTTGATGAACTTTTTACTTAATTTGGAGATATGGACCAACCCATCTTGTTTGACCCCGATATCGACGAAAGCACCAAAATCGATCACGTTACGAACTGTCCCTTTCAACTCCATGCCAGGTTTTAGATCTTCCATGCTTAAAACATCTGAACGAAGCAATGGTGCTGGCATTTCATCACGCATGTCTCTTCCTGGTCTAGTCAGTCCATCTAATATATCAGCTAAGGTTTCTTCACCTATAGTCAGTGTTTCAGCTAAACGAGTAGCGGATAGATGCGAAAGTATCTCAATGGCTTCCGCTTTCCCTAACTCTTTCTCAGACAACCCGTTTGTTTTTAGAATCTCTTTGGCTACACTATAGCTTTCAGGATGGATCGCTGTATTATCCAATACATTTTTCCCACCAGGTACACGGATAAATCCGATTGCTTGCTCATAAGCTTTCGGTCCTAATCTTGGCACCTTCTTCAATTGTGTTCGCGTATCGAAAGCACCATTTTCCTCACGGTAAGTCACGATGTTTTGAGCTGTTGTTTTGTTCAATCCAGAAATGTGTTGCAATAATTGCGGGCTCGCTGTATTGACGTCAACACCCACTTGGTTCACCGCTGTTTCAACCACGAAATCCAATTGTTCGGCTAATCGTTTTTGAGAGACATCATGTTGGTATTGGCCTACTCCAACAGCTTTTGGATCGATCTTCACTAGTTCTGCTAGTGGATCTTGTAAGCGTCGAGCAATCGACACAGCACTACGTTCTTCTACTTGTAGATTGGGAAACTCTTGACGGGCAATGTCACTGGCTGAATAGACCGATGCACCAGCTTCGTTGACAATCGCATAATATGCCTTGTGGTCAGCTGCTTTTAACTGTTCTGCGACGAATAATTCAGATTCACGACTAGCTGTGCCATTTCCTATCGCTACCATATCTACCTTGTACTGATTGATCAATTTGACAAAAGCCGGTCCTGCCGCTTCTCTTTTTGCTTGTGCTGCTGGTTTATGTGGGTAGATCACTTCGATTGCCAAAACCTTACCAGTGGCATCCACTACTGCCAACTTGCAGCCTGTACGATAAGCAGGATCAAAGCCTAAAACAATTTTGCCTTTCAACGGTGGCTGTAACAACAAATTACGGAGATTTTCGCCAAAAATCGCAATGGCTTGTTCATCTGCTTTTTCTGTCAGTTCATTACGCACTTCACGCTCGATGGCAGGCTGGATAAAACGTTTGTAACTATCTTGGTATGCTTCCCTTACCGCAATAGCCGCAGGTGAATCTGGATCTTTGATCATTTGGCGTTCTAAATAAGACAACACCGCCGATTCATCCACTTGTAACGATACTTTCAAGATATCCTCTTTCTCTCCTCGATTAGTTGCTAAAATACGGTGAGAAACAATTTTATGGATAGGCTCGGAAAATGCATAGTACATTTCATATACGCCTTTTTCATCGAGTTCTTTTTTCTTGACGGCACTGACATACAGTCCTTTGTTGTAAGTATATGAGCGGATCCACGTTCTGAATTTTGCATCATCACTGACTTGCTCAGCAATGATTTCATGCGCACCTTGTAGTGCCTCTTCTACGCTTTGTACTTCTTTTTCTTCACTTAGATACTTTTTAGCTTCTTCTCGAATATCCCCTTGCGTGAATTGGAGCAGCCATTGTGCAAAAGGTTCGAGGCCTTTTTCTTTTGCAATCGTTGCTTTGGTACGACGCTTTTGTTTGTAAGGACGATAAAGATCTTCCACTTGCTGCATCTTCACTGCCAAAGTGATTGCCTTTTCCAACTCTGGTGTTAGTTTTTCTTGTTCATCAATCAATCGAATAACTTCTGTTTTACGTTTTTCTAGATTTTCCAAATACGCATATCGTTCTTCGATTTCTCGAATTTGGACTTCATCGAGGCTGCCCGTCATTTCCTTACGATAACGTGCAATGAACGGCACCGTGTTTCCTTCATTTAATAAATTCAAGACCGTTACTAACTGTTTTGAATGATAATCAGCCAGTTCTTTTTGAACAAGCTGAACAATTGTCTGATTTAATTTCTCCGTCATTAAAAAACTCCTTTGCAAATAGAGACATCCTTACTCGTGACCGTCACCAAGAATGTCAAATAAATATAGTTCCTTTCTATTTTATCATATTTTATAGGAACTGATCACCAAACAAAAAAGCGACACAAAACAACTATCACTTTTCTAGTTTTCTAGCCTCTCCAACTACCTTCATTATTCTGATATTCCATATCTTGGACGATCCCTGATCGATCAAAAACAACGCCGTGCAATGAACCACCAAAGACTGCCCCACCATCAATACCGATCAGATTGTCACCATACCATAGATCAGTCGTCTGCATATCACCATGTAACATAGGTGTGATGGTATGTCCAAAGACAATTGTTTTCCCTGTATTGTTTTTTCCTGTATGAAAAGGTTCACGAATCCATAGAAAATCCCGATCACTTGTTTGTCGCCAATTTTTTTTTGTTAAATCAACGCCTGCATGAACAAATAAGTACTCTTCCCACTCATAATATAGCGGACGCTCACACAAAAAATCGATCAGCTCAGGATATCTCGAACGAATCATCATGGCAATCTCGGTTGGGGAATATTCTTCTGTAGCTCCTGGGTGCAACAGACTTTCAAACGTTTCTTTGCCCCCATTACGTACGTAGGGAGCGTACCAATCTTCCGGTGCTTGGAGAAATTGTAAAAAGTATTCTTCATGATTGCCACGAAGATAGACCGCATTCGTTTCCTTTACCAATTTCATTCCTAATAAAAAGCACTCTTTTGTACGTGGACCGCGATCATTTAAATCACCCAGCAGAACCAGTTGATGGATTGAGGGATCGTAATGTGCAACAAGTTTTTGAAAAAGATCATACTTTCCATGGACATCACCGATTGCATAAATATAAGGTTTCATTTCATTCCCCTCCTTTGCTCCTCAGTATAGCTCATATTTTTATCAGAGAACAGAAAAAAGAGGAAGATTCAAAAGTAAAAAAATACTTTTCCTCCTCCTCTTAAACTGACTAAATACTGGAACGAATATCCCTTTTTAGATGTTGAGATCCTCGAAAATTCAAAAAGTGAAATTCATGATTTTTCTCTTGTTTCTTACAGCTTCTTTCTCCGTTTTTCTAATAAATGATTTTAAGCAAAAACAGACAGCTTCGCTTCAATTTCTTCGCTCGTTAGTTGATGTTCTTTGATATAACGATTTTGAGGATGTCGTGCACAGGCAACAGAACAAGACCCCAAGTGTTTTTCTTCATTCTCTACAGATGTGAGGAACTGCCGATTGCATTCGGGATTGCCACAATTGATATAGCGCTCGCATGGCGTACCATCAAACCAATCTTTCCCAACGATCTGCTTATCGACCTGATTGATATCTACTGCGATCCGTTCATCAAAGACATACATTTTTCCATCCCACAACTCTCCTTGGACTTCAGGATCTTTACCATATGTTGCAATGCCGCCGTGAAGTTGACCAACATTCTTGAAGCCTTCTCTGACAAGCCAGCCAGAAAATTTTTCGCAACGAATCCCTCCAGTACAATAAGTAACCACACGTTTTTCCATAAATTCTTCTTTATGTGCTTGCACCCACTCTGGCAATTCTCTAAAGCTGCGGATATCTGGGCGAACAGCCCCGCGGAAATGACCAAGATCATATTCGTAGTCATTTCTTGCGTCGATCACTATTGTATCTTCGTCCAAGATTGCTTCTTTGAATTCTTTTGGTGAAAGATACGCACCAGTTATTTCTTTAGGATCGATATCTTCTTCCAATTTAAGTGAAACAAGTTCCGGACGTGCTCGAACAAACATCTTTTTAAACGCATGTCCTTCACTAGGATCGATTTTGAAAAAGGTATCTGAGAAACGGGCATCTGCCTTCATCGCTTCCATATATTTTTCTGTATCTTCGATCGTTCCAGAAAGAGTGCCATTGATTCCTTCATGCGCAACTATGATTCTGCCTTTTAAATTCAATGACTTGCAAAAAGCAAGATGGTCTTTCGCAAACTCTTCGGGATCAGTAATTGTCGTATAATTATAGTAGAGTAATACTTGGTAGTTCATTTTTTTCTTCCTTCCTTCTATTTCCTTCCAAAATAGTATAAAAAAGGAAGTGTGCTTTGACGATTTTTATGCTTGTGCATTACTGTTCAATCTCGAAGTTTACATAATATAATTATTGTTTTTTATTTGGTAGTTTGCCACAAAATTTTACGCTATATACTAGATTGTAACCCGTACACTCAATCAATCACAGTCTGTCTGTGGAAAACAGAAAAAAAGACCACCCACATATATCCTTGGTAGTCTACTTTTCACAAATAGAGCGATCATTTATTCTTTTCCTGTCACAGCAAAGTAATTGCCATCAGGGTCAGCAAAATTAAAGACATACTCTTCACCAATACGAACAAGGTCACCTAATGTAACACCGTATTCTTGCATCTTTTTATATAAGCCGAAAATATCTTGACTATAAAACATCAAAGAAGGTGAACTTCCAGCCGTTTCAGGTGAATGCTGTTCGATGAACGCACGATCATACAACACGAAAGATGTCGATGCATCCTCTGTGGCAGCCACCTCAACGATCAATGTGCCATCCATTTCTTGACGATCTATTTCTTTAAACCCGACAGCTGTCCAAAACGCTGTATTTTTTTCTACATCATCGACATACAACATGATTTTCAATTCATTGGTAAACATACTTTCCCTCCACATTTCTCTAAAAAAGAGCCATAATCTCATCCAGTTTAGCATACAGCCTATTAAAAATCTATGTTTACCAGTCCTTCAAACTTTATCCTAGAACGTAAGAAAACCTTATCCCAAAAACCAGCCGTCCATGTTGATTCTCTTTCCTCAAAACGTGTTATTGATAAAAATAAAGAACTTCGTCTTACTTTAAAAAGAAAGCATGATTTCTTTGCAAAATTTTGTTCGTACATATTCAGCTTACTTGCAAGAATCAACAATTTAAACTGATGATCCCAAGAATCTTTCTACCATTCTGGACTTTTTTTAATTTAACTATGATTTGAATCCTTTAAAACTCTTTAAGTTTGCTGTAGATGAACTTCATCTTTTCACTTTTCGGAATAATTAAAATGATTCTATCAATAGATTGAGATATGACAAACATCGATGCGTTGAAATTGATCAAAGGCTTCATAAAAAGCATGACTCGAGCGGACAGGTTCTGTCTCACTCAGTCATGCTTTTCTTTTAATATTTAAGCATTTACGTCGATTACTTTTGAATCATCTTTAATTGCATCTCGATCTAGATCTTTGATCCTTGCACTTGTAACGATTCCGGCAACCATACTACCACTGACATTTGTTGCTGTCCGAGCCATATCGATCAATGGTTCTACGGAGATCACTAAGCCAACGATTGCAACTGGTAAGTTCATCGCACCTAATACGATCAATGAAGCAAATGTTGCACCACCACCGACGCCAGCAACACCAAATGAGCTGATCGTTACAATTGCTACCAACATCAAAATGAATTCTAAACTAAAGACATTGATTCCAGCAGCTGGTGCAACGATGGTTGCTAACATGGCTGGATAGACACCGGCACAGCCGTTCTGACCAATAGATAACCCAAAACTAGCAGAAAAGTTTGCAGTGGCTTCATCTACACCTAGCGCTTTTGTCTGCGTTTCAATATTCAATGGCAAAGCGCCTGCACTTGAACGGGATGTAAATGCAAAACTTAAGACAGGGAACGCTTTTTTGAAGTAATCGATCGGATTCACTTTTACAGAAATCAAAATCAGTGAATGAACGATCAAAACAGCTAATAATGCAACATACGATGCCAATACAAATTTCCCTAAGTTGACGATCGCAACGAAATCGCTAGTTGCTAATACGTTCGTCATCAATGCAAAAACTCCATAAGGTGTCAAACGCAAGACTAATGTGACGATTCGCATCACGATTTTATATAAGCTATCAATCAAATTTGAAAAGAATTCTGCTTCTTTCGGTGCTTTTCTTTTTACTCCTAAGTAGGCAATCCCTACAAAGGCAGCAAAGATAACAACGCCAATCGTACTTGTTGCACGAGTCCCAGCTAGATCCGCAAAAACATTCTTAGGAATAAAAGATAGGATCTGTTGGGGAATCGTCAAGCCGCTTACCGCTTCTTGTCTTGTGGCTAATTCAGAGATACGGGCGGTTTCCGCAGCACCTTCTGTGAATTTTGCTCCTTGAAGACCAAAAAGCATCGTTGTACCAATCCCAATCAACGCTGCGATGGCAGTCGTCGCTAATAACGAAGTTAAAACAGTTGCACTGATTTTCCCTAATTTTTCAGAGACTTTCATTTTAGTAAATGCGCCAACGATCGACACGAACACTAATGGCATGATCACCATTTGTAAGAAGCCCACATAGCCTTCCCCTACGATATTGATCCATTGCATCGATTGACTCACAACTGAGTCATCTACTCCGAAAATCAATTGTAATAAGCCACCAAAAACGATCCCGATAGCTAGTGCCGTATAGACACGTGTTGAAAATTTTGTATGGCGCTTTTGCATTCGATAAAACACATATAATAATGTCGCAAAAACTAGAACCACTAAAACTGTGATGAGTGTTGTCATTTTTCTCCTCCTCTAATTTTGAATGACAAGTCCATCGAAGGAAGTAAAGGTTCCCGAAAATGACTCTTCAGACATTTTCCTGAAAAAAATTTTTTCAGTGACTTAACCATTTTAGACTATTCGAGAAGAAATAACAGTTGTTTTGCTTACAATTAGTAATAGAAAAAATGATCAGCGATAGCTTTTAACTATCACTGATCATTTTACGCTTCTTTTTCAGATTGAAAATTCAGTTTCACGCCTGGTTGGTCCAAGGCAATCTCAGTCACTTCATATGCTAATCGTTTAACGATATCAAATAACGGAGCGACCAATTGATCGACCTCTTCTTGTGTCACATCACTTTGACCCTCGATTTTACGATTGAGGACATGGTTGATTTGACTTACACTTCCAGATAAAACATATGTATCGAAAACCAATCGAAACTCTAACCGAGCTCCTACGATACTGTGCTCTTTCGGATAGTTTTCAATGTTTTCCTTTAACGGTGAAAATCCTACCTTCAAGTCTGTTTCTACCTCTTGATCTTTTGGCTTCATATCATAATGAAATGACTCCACTACTTCTTTTTGTCTTCTGATTTCCATGTAATCACTCCTTTCCCAAATTATAACATACCTGTGATTGAAGAGGGATACTTATTTGTGAGCTCCCTCTAAATCGCAAGGATTTTCCTCAAGTCATCAATAACATAATCTGCAGAGATGTCTCCGAGAAAATGATCGATATCATATAGACAAGTGAGAACCCCCGCCCGTTTTCCAGCTTCGATATCTAAACGCCGATCACCGATCATCATCGTTTCTGATTTTTGCATCTCGAAACGTTCGATCAGATAATTCAAGGCGTCAGGGGAAGGCTTGCGGGGAAAATTCTGATCGATCCCGACAACTTCTTCAATGAGATCTGTCAGCCCGTAATTTCCAAGCAATTCCCATGTTGATTCCGTGAGACGATGGGTTAGAATAAAATGTCTAGTCCCATGCTTTTTCAATGAACGCAAGACTTCTTCAGTTGCTGCAAATGGTTGTGGTTTCAAAGAACTTTCACGTTCATATTGATGGAATAACGGAGTGAATTCCTCTTCTTCAAGCTGATATTCCTCTCTCAGCTGACGGATAGAAAATTTCTTCATTGTTTGGTAAATCTCTCTAGGATCTTTGGTGATTCCAAAATCTTGAAGCGCTTTTGCTGCTCCTTCAACCATTGCTGGATAACTATCATATAATGTTCCGTCAAAATCCCAGATGTAATTCTTGATTTCCATGTGATTCTTTCCTTTATACAGTATTTTTCCGCTCGATTTTTATAAAAGAGACTTCTCGATGATTTCCAACTGATCATTTAACGTGTACTGGATGGGTTGCGCATTTGGGATATCGATCGTATCCATCTGGTCTTCTGGCACATTTTCCAGATACTTCGTCAACGCCCGCAAGCTATTGCCATGTCCAACGACTAAAATGTTTTGCTGATCCAATAACCGTGACTCCAAGTTGTCTTGCCATAATGGGATCACCCGTTCAACGGTCATCTCTAAACTTTCACCGTGGGAGATCAATCGTGGGTCAAGCTGGTCGTATCTGCGATCAAAGTGGTTTTCGGCTGCTAATGGTGGAACTTCTTTATACCCTCTGCGCCACTTTTTCACTTGTTCTGCACCAAACTCGGCTTTCATTTTCTCTTTGTTTTTCCCAACTAAAGCACCATAATGACGTTCATTCAATCGCCAAGTTTTATCAACAGGAAGATACAGTTGCCCCATTTCCTCTAATGCCACTTGGGAAGTTTTGATAGCCCTTTTTAACACAGACGTATAGACGTGATCGAAAAGCAATTCATTTTCTTTCATCTTATGACCAGCAGTTCTTGCTTGTTCCATTCCTTTTTCAGTCAGCGCGACATCAAGCCAGCCAGTCCAGTAATTTTCAAAATTTGCTTCACTTTCACCATGTCTTAATAATACTAGTTTCATCACATTCCCACCTAAACTTTCGTTTCAAATTGAGTACCGCATTTTTTACAAGTCACACGTATTCGCCCTTTTCCTTTAGGTGCTCTTTGATTTTGATGACAAGTTGGACAAGCAAAGAATGTATAGTGACTCACAGTCGCTTTCTTTGGTTGTTTGCTTGAAAACCGGTGTGCCTTCTCTTTTATCTGTTCAGCAAACTTCAAGAAACGCTGATTTTCATTCAGCCTTAGATAGATTTTCGTTGAAAGGAAACGATAAAGGATTACTCCTATCAAAAGAACAAAAACAAAATAGCCGATAAAAAAAGGTAGCCATCTACGGAATAAACTGAACAACAATGCCCCAATCAGCAATAATCGATTCAGCGCATCGAACTTCCCATATCTCCCTTGCATCAGTCGATTGTAATTCCTTCTTAATTTTATTATACGTTCAAACCAAATTTGTGCCATAAGAATCCCTCCTATTCCTGTCTATTATGTCAAAAAAAGCAAAAAAGGAAAAGGCTCAATTAGCCTTTTCCAATGTCAAACGATGAAGAGCATTTCGATTTTTGGTAAAATCAATGACGATTACTTTCTTCTCATCTTCCCTTTTCACCACACGAAACGTGTCGTTTAAAGGAAGCGTCAGTTTTTTCGAAGGCACTTCTTTCAAGCGTAAAAAGCGTCTAATAAGTGAGATCAGTTGAGGAAACTGTATAGAGGTGTGCAGTAGTTCTGGATGTTTCTTTAGCAATTGTGTTGTTTTCAATAGATTTCGTTTTTTTCCGATTTCTTTTAGGAAACTTTTTAAAATCTTCTGCTGTCTTTGAAAGATGGAAAAAGAATTTTTTTCGTCCACCTGATAACGCATCTGATCTTGTAATTCTTGATCTGTCAGATGGATTTGCTGTTGGTTCTCTTCTATTGTCATCCCATTAGGAAACAATTCAGATACGACCTGATCCCAGCTTTCTAATGAAAGCTCAAGGTAATCTTTGACTGGCAACTCCAGTTCTTTATTGAAAAAAGCTAAGATAGCATCCAGTCCTTCTGATCGATAAATTTCTCCCAAAGTCAAGCCTTCTAAATGGAATTCTGGCGAAAAATGCAACAGCGTTTTATCTTCAGTTAATTGAACATAAATAAAGGTTGAACGTTCAATGTCTTTGTCCTTTAAAACAACTAAAAAATTCATTTTACTCCTCCTTTATCTACTTTAAAATAGCATATCCAAAGGAAGTTGTCTGGAAAAAAGAGAGGGATTTCATAAAAATTTAGTAATTTGCTTGTTTGTGCTTTTTCCCTAAAATTAGAATATTTTACTTATGAATCATCTTCTAGTAATTCTTTCATGCCGATCGTTTCACGGTATTGATGGATCTTCGTGATCCCGATCACTTTGTCGACGTCGATACTAAAACAGACCCCATTACCTGGTACATCGATATGTATCCCTTTGCCAATAGCATCCATTACTTCATTGGTGATACTGTCAGGAACAAGGGTCAAAACGATATCTTTTTCTGGTGAGATCTCCAATCCTAAAAACTTGCCCGTATCATGCACGCCAGATCCGCGGCCATGTAGGATCGTTCCGCCTGCCGCTCCAGCAGCTTTGGAATAATCGATCACATCTTCTCCTATTCCGCCGTCAACGATCGTGACGATCATATGCAAATTCAAAGCGACTAAATCTTTCATTGTGTTTCCTCCAACTGTTGTAATTTTAGTTTTTCTTTCTGATCTTTTTCATCTTTTCGCTTATAGATATAGCCCAAAACTAAGGTGGACAAGATTGGCGTCAGTGCAATCATCGCCACAACTCCGAATCCGTCGATAATCGGATCTCTACCCTCGATTTGTGCTGCAATAGACACACACATGGATAAAAGAAAGGTCGAACACATCGGTCCTGTAGCTACTCCGCCATTGTCGAATGCCATAGCTAAAAAAAGTTTGTCTACTTTTCTACCTAAAATAAAGGCTAGACCGTAACCTGGAATCAGGAAGTAATAAAGAGAAAAACCGGCTAGTAATCGCCACATAGATAAGCCTACAGCTAGTCCAATGCCAATCGATATCACTGCTAGCATGACTTTTGATCGAATCCTTCCTTCACTTAATTCTTCCACCTGTTTCACCATGACATGGATTGCCGGTTCAGCAAAACCCACTAGAAAACCCATGATAAAACCTAACGGAATCAATAGATGATTCTGTTCAATTGCAGCAATCGCGCTTCCTAAATGCTGCCCCACTGGTACATAGGCCATATTGACACCATGCAAAAACAAAACCAATCCAATCGTCGTGATCAAAAAACCTTTAAGAATATTCCAGAATCGTTTTCTGCGTATACGGAAACTAAAAAAATTCAGCAAAATAAATAGCAGAACAATTGGTAAAACTGCTAAGACCACTTCGTACAGGATCACCTCTATCCCAGCAAATAATTGTTGGATCATACTCATTGAAAAATCACCCGCAAGATCATCACTGCTAGTATCGGACCTAAAGAAGCAATGCCGACCATACCAAAGCTATCATTTTCGTTTTTGCTTTGCCTGATCATACTCATCATCCCTCCAGCTAATGCCAAAATAAAAGGAACTGTGACTGGGCCAGTCGTCACACCACCAGAATCAAATGCAATCGGCATGAATTCAGTAGTGGTAAAAAAAGATGCAATCAGCACACCTAAATAACCGATTGCCATCAAGCGATAGTAAGATACTTTGAATACGACACGTAATAGAGCAAAAGCTAAAAAGACCCCCGTTCCGATACTCACGATCCCAATCAAAAGCAATCGGCCAATCCCACCATCCGAGATCTCATACACCTGCTGGCCCAATACTTGAACAGAAGGCTCTGCAATAGTGATAACGATTCCGATAATGAAGCCTAAACTGGTCAAAATCGGTAGATTCCGTTTCTTGATCAGGTATTTACCAACCAAGTCGCCAACTTCCATCATTGAATAGTCTGCACCAAACAAGAATAATGTCATACCGATCATCATAATCGCCGCTCCAAATAGAAACGCACCCATCTCTTCTGAAGTGAGCGGAGCAAATATAACTGTTAAAATAACTATCAACACAGTCATCGGTACTATTGCTGTGATAACTTCTTTAAAGTTTTTTAGCATGTATCCTCCTCCTTTATTCCATTCTACCTGATATTCAGCCAATTATCGAGCATAAACAGAAAGCGTTCACATTTTATCCAAGAATTTCTTATCGATTTTTTTATAACAAAAATTTTAGTGGAGTGACAAATTTTAATGATGACACATTAGGGTCAAAAGATTTATTAGACACTGGCATACTCGTCTACTCGCAAAATAAGTCGAATAATCCTGAAAATAGAAAAAGATATTCTCAGATTATTCGACTTATTCATTTGCGTGTCCATGCTCTTTTCATTGACACTTATTTCACAGAACCGATCATGCCTTGCACGAACTGCTTTTGTAGGACAAAGAATACGATAGCTGTCGGTAACGTTGTAATCACTAGAGCAGCCATGATCATGCCGTAATCTGGTGTATAAGAAGCACCCATTGCTGACAATACTAACGGAACTGTGCGTTTGTCTGGTGATTGCAAAGCAACCAAAGGCCATAAATAATTGTTCCAACTACTCATAAAGGTAATGATCGCCGCGGCTGCGTATGTGTTCTTATCCGTTGGCAAATAGATTCGAAAGAAGATACTTAACTCTTTTAGTCAATCAAATCGTGCATCTTCGACTAGATCTTTCGGAAAGGACTTTGCATTTTGACGGAAAAAGAAAATCAAAAACGCTGTACTCACGGAAGGAAGAATCACTACTAAGAAACTGTTGATACCTAAAACTGTGCCATTCAATTGTGAAAACATCTGATAGAGCGGGATCATCAACGCCGCAAAAGGCACCATCATCGATAAAAGCAAAATATTGAATACTTTTTCTTTTCGCTTGCTTTTATAAATCTCAAATCCATACCCTGCCATAGAAGAGATCAACAGCGTAAAAACTGTTGTGACGACTGCGATCATCGCAGAATTCCCTAAGGAGCGCACCGCCTAAGTTTGACGCTTGTGTAGCAGGAAGTGAAGGTGTTGGTGCAATTACCCATTTTCCTGGCAGACGCTGCCAGTTTGAACTACGATATCAATAAACGAAAATATGTAAAAAAACGATTACCTTCAATTGGTGTCATTCCAACGATTAGTAAAGCCAGTGAAGAACAAGATAGTTACTATAAAGAATTAAGTGCTGGATTGGAAGAAGAAGCCAGCCGTCTGCATATCGGGATGAATCGAATTTATAATCTATCCGATAATACCACAGAATAGAAAGATTTGGATCAGTTAGGTGCGATCATCCTCGTTGGCACTGTGACGAAACAATCCATCTCTGATCTCCTAAAACAAACATTTAGTTGTAGTCGATAATCCAGACATCCAGCAAAAAGTTGATATGGTTTACGCAGATTTAGAACGAATGACCAACTCCGTATTAGAACTTTTTTTAGAAAATGGCCATCAGAGGATTTCCTATATTGGTGGATATCAAGTAGATATGGATGAATTCGGTGGGAAAACAATCACAGAAAACGAAAAAAGAAGTCGTACCTATCTTCATTTTATGCGAGATCATCATTTAGAAAATCACATCACTCATTATTTAAGCGAATGGACGGAAGAATCAGGGGAACAACTTGCCAGTGAACTACTAGCTGACAATAAAAAAGCGTTGGTTCGCCACCTGTTCAACACGTGAGAACAAGTAGCGTGCCAATGCTTTAATTGAGCGTGAGACAAAAGTAAGAATCACTTTTGTCTCATTCTTTAAAAGATGAACTAAACAGATCATTTCCATACATCTTCTGCAACACTTTTGACGAATGCCAGCTTTTCCCACTGTTCCTCTTCAGTCAATATATTGCCTTCTTCAGTGGACGCAAAGCCACATTGTGGGCTAAGGCATAATCGATCTAAAGGCAGATATCGAGTTGCTTCGTAAATGCGTTCGATGATTTTCTGGCGATCTTCTAGTTCCCCACTTTTGGTAGTGATTAGTCCTAAAACCACTAACTTATCCTCGGATACTTTGGCAAGTGGTTCAAAGCCGCCTGAACGCTCACTATCGTATTCCAAATAATACGCTTGGACATTTTCTTGCGTGAATAAATGATCTGCCACATCTTCATACCCGCCAGCTGCAGCCCATGTCGAGTGATAATTTCCGCGACAAACATGCGTGTTCAGCGTCAAATCGTCTGGCTGATCCGCTAAAACAGCGTTGTTGATCGTTAGGTACAGTTGCGCTAACTCTTTGCGCACTTCTCGTTCATCCTGTTGCGTTTCTGCTAAAAAGCCTTTAGGTAAAGGAGCAACTAATACGCCCCACGTACAATCATCCAATTGGATCGTGCGAGCTCCGGCTTGATAAAGGTCCGCGATTACTTGGCGATAAGCTGCAACGATGTCTTTGATCAATTCGTCATTTTCTGGATAGATTTCTCGAATCTTTGGTAAAATATCCGGACGAAGCAGTTCCACTAAAATTTGAGCAGGAGCAGGAATCGTTTGTTTTACTTCGATCCCGGCGCTAGTATGCTCACGAGTAAACCGAAAATGGTCAATAAACGGATGTTCTTCTCCTGAAATCTTGCCAGTGACAGTAATCGTTCCAGGACGTGTTTCTTCTCCATGGAAAAAGTAGCCGTGTTCTGGCACAAAAAACTCGATTCCCTTTAGTCCATAGAAGAAATCCAAATGCCACCAACTTCTGCGGAATTCTCCATCTGTCACAGCCTTCAAGCCAAGAGCCTCTTGTTTTTCGATCAAGTCGATGATGGCTTCATCTTCTACTTTCGTCAATTCTGCTTGACTGATTTTTTGTTTGTTAAAGTCCTCTCTTGCTTGTTTCAATTTTTCTGGTCTTAAAAAACTCCCTACAATATCATAACGAAATGGTGATGTTCTACGTGTTGTCATGTGTTTTCCTCCTCTTTAACAAATGCACGTGAAGTTTCACGGAGCAAAATGAAAAAAGCACCCGTCCCTTTTATCCATTACAGATAAAAGGGACGAATGCTTCGTGTTACCACCCTGATTCACATTATTCTCACAAACAATGTCTCAACAGTACCTAAGATACTCGGCAAGATAACGGTCACAGTCCGTTTGATTTGCGTGAACAAATCAAAATGCTCAGAGTTCATCTTCACTGACGAAAGGATATCCTTTTTCACCCACCGGATTCTCTTTATTCCTTCATCATTCAGCTACTCTTCTCTTCAACGCTTCATTATTTGCTAATTAATATCCCACTTTCTTATCAGATTGTCAATATTTTTTTCATTTTTCTTAAAAGAAAATATCCCTATCACATAAGCTCTAGCCATGCTTGGTAGTATTCCTCGAACACATCTTTCTTCGTTGTATTCGTCAATAAATATTGACCGATTACTCTTCCAGATTTTAGTCCCCGTTTTTCTAATTCATTTTTCACCTGATCGACATTGTTATTTTTAGTATTCCCGACTTCGACTTTCAGCAAAAAACGACGATATTTTTTGGCTGGATCTTTTCGCCAAACGGTTTTAGACATGGGTAGAGCATTCGTCTGTTCATCTGTACAAAAACCATAGATCATTTCATCACTGATCGAAAAGTCAAAGACACTGCCAAAACTGGCATACGTTTCTAAATAAGCTTTCGAATCTAAAATATCGTCAGAATCAACGGCAACGATAGCCTCAAAAGGCGGCATTTCTTCTGGAAAGTCACTGTTTTGGTGTGCAAGCATGAGCTTCAATTGCTCTTTTCGTTTCAAGATTTCCTCATGCTTCTTTTGCAACTCTACTTTTTCCAGATAGATCCTTTGTTCTGTTTGAGCAATCGTTTCATAGTGTTCTTCCAGCGTTTTTCCGTACAAATTTTGCATTTGTTTGATTGGAACATCAAGCTTTCGGTAAAAATCAATGTCATAGATTTGGAAAATAGCATCAATATCAAACAGTCGATAATCATTTTCCTCATGTCGGCTCGAATGGATCAAGCCTTGCTCGTCCCAATACCGAATCGTCGATTTTGGTACATTCAACAATTTGGATACTTCCCCGATCGTATACAGTTTTTCCATATTCTCACCCCATTTGCAGTTTAACTTTTTTTCCATTGACCTTCAAGCAACTTGAAGGTGTAGAATTCATATTTGTCAGAAAAAAAGGAGGAAAATATATGAAATTACTAAAACAATTTTTACAGAAGAATAAAAAAATCGTTTTTTTCACTTTTTTATTTATCTGTTTGCAGATCATCGGAACCCTTGGCGTTCCCAAGCTAGTCGCAACACTGATCGATATTGGCATTGCCAGTGGTGAGAAAACGAAAATCTATGCGATTGGCGGGAAAATGCTGATTGTCGCATTATTCGGTTCACTGGCAGCAATTGCTTCCAGCTACTTTTCCGCACTAGTATCCGCTAAGTTTGGCTACCAAACACGTGAAAGATATTTTGCTAAGTTCCAGCAATCATCCATCAAAGATGCCGATTGCTTTGGTACTGGTTCTCTGTTAACACGAATGACAAATGACGTGGACAACGTCCAACAGATGCTTGTCTTATTTTGTCAATTGATCTTACCTGCACCGATCATTGCGATCTTTACTTTGGTGATGATGTTCCAATACTCGTCTACCTTAACAATGATCACGTTGACTTCTGTGGTTGTTTATGCTGGGGTCATTTATTTTTTAATGAAAAAAGGTACGCCTCTTTCATTAAGTATCCAACCTAAAATGGACCGGATCACGATCACTTTAAGGGAGTTTTTTACTGGAGTCACCATAATCCGTGCATTCAACAATCAAGAGTATGAGGAACGACGGACAAATCAAACATTTGAAGAGTATGCAGACCAGATGATCAAGGTCAATCGGATATTCGCTTGGGTGACTCCAATTGCTTTCTTACTCATGGGGATCACTTATAGTACTATTTTGTGGTTTGGTGGCACATTGGTAAGTAATGGTTCGCTCCAGATCGGGATCGTTACAGCAATCGTTGAATATTCGATGTTGACTCTAGCTTATTTGATGACAGCGGCGATGGTCCTAGTTGTCATCCCTAAATCTATTTCTTCTCTGAAAAGAATAGAAGAAATACTTGAGGCACCGATTGAAATCAAAGAACCACAACAGCCAAAGAATGAGTTATTGTTTCTGACTGATGAGCCAATTTTGTCTTTTAAGCATGTTTCATTTAGTTATTCAAAAGATTCTGAACTTGTACTAGAAGATATACATTTTGATATTCTTAGAGGAAAAACGACTGCAATCGTAGGCGGTACTGGTTCCGGAAAAAGCACGATTGCTAAACTACTTCTACGTTTAAATGATACAACCAGTGGAGAAATCCTGCTTGGCGGACAACCACTTCAAGAGTTGGAACAAACAATGATCCGTCAAATAATCAGTTATGTGCCTCAAAAAGCTTTCTTGTTCAGCGGAACCATTCGTTCAAATCTTGCCATGGGAAATGAAGAAGCATCAAGCGAGCAACTAAACCAAGCGCTGCGCATCTCTCAAATGGAAGAAGTCTTAGCTAAATTACCTGCTGGTCTAGATAGTTTTGTGGCTCAAGGCGGCGACAACTATTCGGGCGGACAAAAACAAAGAATGTGTATTGCCAGAGCATTGATCAAGCCGGCTGAGATTTATGTGTTTGATGATAGTTTTTCAGCACTAGATTACAAAACTGACGCTACTTTAAGACAAGCTTTACAAGATGAGATGTCGGATAAAACGCTCGTCATTGTCGCACAAAGACTCAGCACGATCATGCACGCAGATACTATCATCGTTTTGGATAACGGTAAGATCGTCGGGGAAGGTACGCACGAACAACTACTCGCCAATTGCGATTCTTATCAGGAATTTGCGAAATCACAAGGAATAGTGAAGGAAGGGATAGCATGACGACACACAAAATGAATAGTAAAAAACAAAGTTTGATGCGTTTTTGGAAAATGATCCAAGCAGATCACCCTATTTTTTATGGCTTGCTTCTTTGCAGTTTGATCGGTAATTTGTTAGTCGTCGCAATGCCGATGATCATGGGTATCGGCATCGACCAATTACTACAGCGAATCAGTGAAGTCGGCATGATGAATATATCGCTCTCAGACATAAAGGATACCCTTTTGATGCCAGTCATATTACTGATTACCTTTTCTTTTCTCAGCAGTATCACTTCATTTATCCAAGAGCGGACAATGGCCACTTTAAGTGAAAAAATCGCCCTTACTGTTCGAAAAGAAATCACAAAAAAATTCAAAACACTACCGATGGCTTTCTTTGATCAACACCAGGTGGGCAAGATTATCAGTCGAACAACGACTGGATTGAATCAGGTATCTCAAGTCTTACTCACTGGGATCAACCAATTTTTCACGTCATTGGTGACGGTAACATTTTCTATTGTAATGTTATTTTATATCAATACAAAGTTGACATTACTCGTTATCCTATTGATTATTGGGAGTGCCTACGTAACCCATCGATTTGCAAATAAAAACAAACAGATCTCAGATAAAAATCAAGCAGAACTTGGCTCTTTGAACAATAAAATGGAAGAGTATCTTGCAGGAAATCTAGTGATCAAAACCTTTAATCAGCAGGATCAAGCCATCGAGTCGATACGCAAGATCAATCAAACGCACTATCAAGCCTTTAAAAAAGCACAATTTATGAACTTTGCGATTTATCCAGTCATTCGTCTAATGAATCAACTTGCTTTTATCGTTAGTGCCATTCTTGGAGGAAGTCTGGTTTTATCTGGTGGCATCACCCTCGGCCTACTGCAAGCATATCTTCAATACATCAATCAGATTTCAGAACCGATCTCTACTGCTTCTTACGTTATCAATGCCATCCAATCTGCGATGGCTGCAATCGACCGGATATTTGAGATCATGGATGAACCAAATGAACTACCTGATAGTCAAGAACAACACCTCTCTTCACCTAAAGGAGCCATCGAATTTAAAGAGGTGCGCTTTGGCTATACTCCAGATAAACAATTGATGGAAAATGTAACTATTTCGGTCAAACCTAAACAGACGATTGCGATCGTTGGCCCTACTGGAGCAGGAAAAACGACACTCGTGAACCTATTGATGCGTTTTTACGAATTAACAAAGGGGAAAATCGAGTTTGACCAGATTGATATCACCAAGTTATCAAGAAATGAGTTACGAAAGCATTTTGGGATGGTCTTACAGAATACTTGGTTGTTTGAAGGAACTGTTGCCGAGAATATCGCCTACGGGAAACGCCAAGCGACAAGAGAGCAGATCGTCCATGCAGCTGAAATAGCGCAATGTGACCATTTCATTCGAACCTTACCACACGGTTATGACACAATCATCTCAAGTGAAAACTGCACTCTCTCCCAAGGTCAGCAGCAGCTCCTGACTATCGCTCGTGTCGTATTAGCTGATCCTGCTGTCGTAATCTTGGATGAAGCTACTTCTAGTGTAGATACACGAACAGAAGCATTGATCCAGCAAGCAATGAATTCCTTGACAGAAAACCGTACTAGCTTTGTGATCGCACATCGACTGTCTACCATTGAAAATGCGGATTTGATCCTCGTCATGGAAAACGGTGATATCGTGGAACAAGGTACTCATACGGAACTATTGAGCAAACCCACGCTTTATGCTAGCTTGTATAACAGCCAATTTCAAACAACGTAAAGTAAACGGTAAAGACCGTTCATGGTTCGTAAAAAAATCGTTCTTACTTCAAACAAAGAAGCAAAAACATTTTCTGGACTGATCCCTTCTTTTTGGATCTGTTCATTTGATGTTTTTGCTTTCTTTAGTAGTGCGCCTTACCGTTTAGTTCACTAATCATTGATATCTACTTGGGATAATTGCTGTTCAAATTGCCACGTCTTGCCATTATCGGTCGAGGTAAACAGACAAGCAAACATTTTCCCAATATTGATCGAATTTGCCTTCAAAAGATAAAATTTTGCTTCTAACTTATTTGCGCTGACTGAGGTCACCTCGTTCGGCGATCGGAACAAGTCTAGTCCTCCTATTTGATAATCCGCAGGAATGGTCACAATAGATTCTTTGAACGATCTTCCGCTATTTGCTGTATAGTAGAGTTTTTCTCTGGTAGAAACAAAGCCGAGAGAAGCTGTTGCAAAACTAACATTTTGGATTGGTTGGTCGATCACTGTGCCACCTATTGATATCCAAGACTTTCCTTTATCGTTTGTTGTATAGATCTGTAAACTTTCTGCAGACATCTCATTGTCAGTAGACAACATGACGATTCCTTGATCACCGTTCAAAAAAGTCGCTTTTCTATTACACGTTCTCCATGATTCGTAACTAGATTTTTGCCCCAAGTCTCCCCAGCGTCAGTCGAAGTCAGCATATATACCTCTTGCTGATCAGGTAAATAGAGAAACCAAGAAAAATCAGGAGAAAGATCAAATGTTTTATCCATCCAGTAAAAAAACTGGAATAGTTCCTGAAGTCAGTGTATATTCTCCGAAGCGGACCCAGTCAAACCCGAGCGGTACAAATCGCCACTGTTTGCCTTGATCTGTTGTCATATATAATTTTTTCGTCTCCTGATCAATCTTCAAGTCATTCGTTTGACTTGCCGCCAATTGAACTTCTTTTTTTGGATCTTTCAAGAGATTCCCATCATCGGACCGTTCTGAAGAATGTGTCACTGCAACTTTAGCGATCGTTGATCCATGTATCCCACTGATTGGACCTTCGGATGCGTAGAAAAAAGCCCTACCTAGTCCTAACAGCAACAGCCCTGCTCCTAGTGCAAAATGTCGACTGAATACAGTTCTTATTTTAGGAACAGTTTCCATCGTTTCATCCGTTTCTATAAAAATAGCGTACCGATCCATGCCATACCACTTGTAAACGCCAAAAAACAATGACACATCATCAATCGTTTTGGAAAGAAAAAAACAGTCCTTTTTTGCTACAGTCATTTTCAGTTCATTCTTTTCAAACAAAAAATAGAAGGAAGATCTTGCATAGTGGCTTTGGCACAAAAATGATTTTCTACTCGTTTTTCTATCCACTGGTCAAAGTGTCGGGAAATATAGTGATATCTTCCCCATAAAAAAGAAAACAATAAGAATAAAATCACCATGACAAAAAAACACATGCTTTGAAAAATCCATAGAGATTGGTTACACGATCGATGGAAGAACAAGAACCCCCTCTATTTAGTAGATACTGATAGACGACTCCCGCAAGTCCATAAAAAAAGAACAGTGCTCCGATAAAATAAAACCCCAACGTTACACTCATTTTTCTCGTTTGCTTCTTGATAATCATCATTATTTTTTGTTTGGTGGAAAGTAATTCAATAATCAATAGTTCATTGTCCATAAAAGAGGCTGGGACAGAAGTATTTAACTCCGAGAAATAAGAAGAAATTAACGAAAATTGCTTTTCAAATTTTGTGAATTTCGGCTTACTTAAGAAGGAGTTGCTTCTGCTCCCACCGTTTATTTACTTTTTTGTCTTTTTTTATAAATCAGTGTCAACGTTACAGCCAATATGCCAAACCCTAAAGCTGTTGCAAAAGAATGACGTTCACCTGTTTTAGGAAGATTTTTTCCTTCATTAGCAGTAGAACTTGCTGGCTTAGTTGTGGCTTTTGGCGTTGTGGTCTGCTGATTGTTCGTGTTGTCTGTTGGTGTTTGACCATTTTGATTAGGCGGTTTAGGTTTACTATTGGTTTCTTTCTTGACGACATGGATAAACACTGAAACAGATTTTCTACCATTTTTGTAAGTGACTGGATAAATCCCAACTTTCGACGTATCAACTGATCCGTCAACCATGTTCATCTCAAAAGGAACACTTTTTCCTTCTTTGTCTGTTGCCGAAATAAAATTATCGAGCGGATTCCACGAATCTCCTACGCTGAGTGTCGAATCCTTCGCATGGATCGTTTCTTTATTTTCTTTAACCGTTACTGTTGTCTGGTGTTCAGCTTGTCCATTTCTGAACACTACTTTATAAGTTCCGATTTTCTTACTATCTACTACTCCACTCACCATATCTTTTATAAAGAACAACGGACTCCCCGCCTTGTCTGTCGCTGAAATAAATTGATCAGCCGGATTCCAAGTATCCCCTACATAAATCGTCAAATCTTTTACTACGATCGTTTCTTTATTTTCCTTAACAATAACCTCTGCAAGCTGGCTCGCACTTCCATTCGTATAAGTTACCTGATAGATACCAGGGATTTTAACATTTACATCGCCAGTGACCATAGTAGGATCAAACGCAAGACTATTCCCATCCTTGTCTGTTGCCGAAACAAAATTTACAGTCGGATCCCACTTATCTCCCACATACAATACTGAATTTCTGATGACAATACTTTCCAGATTTTCTTTCACTGTGACAGTGCTTACTTGACTTGCGCTTCCATTCGTATAAGTGATCGGTGTTATGCCCGCCACAGAAGTATCTACTGTTCCAGTGACCATGCTAGGATCAAAATCTACCGCATTGCCGTCTTTATCAGTCGCAGAAATAAAGTTGTCTGCTGGGTCCCATAAGTCATTAACATAGAGAGTCGCATCTTTTACAGAAATCGATTCTAGGTTGAGCGTTTTTTGCCAAACATAGGTGTCCGCCATCGTACCAGTATAAGTAGCCATCAATTGATCCGAGGTCAGTACATGGTCTCCTTTTGGTATCGCTACTGTCCCTGCTCCGACATTTTGCCAATAGCCTGTATTGGGTTCAACTGTAGGAATAGCCGGAAGATTGGCATCAGGCAGAAATTGAAAATTAGGTCCAAGAGTCAGGGTCGATAATTGTGACATTCCTGAAAATGACTGGTTCATTTCCTCTAATGCTCCTGTAGATACTGCGGAAATATCTAGTACTTTTAGTTTTGAACAATTTGTGAACATATAATTCATAAACTTGATTTTTGGTGTGGCAAAATTAGACATATCTACCGCTGCAAGAGCGCTACAGCCATAAAACATATAGCTCATAGTCGTGACATTACGCGTATCAAAATTAGACACATCCACATCTGTCAGGTTGTGACAGCCATAAAACATGTAGCGCATTGAAGTTACTCGACTTGTATCAAATCCCTCAACAGGCAAAGACGTCAGCGCTGCGCAGTTATAAAACATGTAATGCATGTTGAAGACCTTAGCTGTATCAAAATTCTGAAGCGACAGTTCCCTTAGTCCTGAACACCCATAAAACATAAATGACATATCCGTGACTTGGTGTGTATCGAGGCCCGACACATCCACTTGGGTCAGCTTACTACAACTGCGGAACATATGGCTCATGTCATCGACATTTCTCGTATCAAAATTGGAGATATCCAGTGTAGTGAGCTCTGAGCAGTTGTGAAACATGTAGCTCATATTCGTCATTCCACTCGTATCAAAGGAAGATACATTTAACGAAGTGAGCGAATAGCAGTCATAAAAAATACTGCCCATCTGTGTCACATTGCTTGTGTTGAAAGTCGATAAATCCAGTGAGACAAGCTGTGAACAGCCATAGAACATATAACTCATATTTGTCACATTCGTCGTGTCAAACCCAGATACATCCAGATTTGTCAATTTAGAACACCAATAAAAGAAATACCTCATATCCCCTACACGACTCGTATCTAAATACCCTAGATTCTCGATCATCGTCACTTGGTTCATATCAAAAAACAGGCCAAGAGAGTGGGCATTTGCCAGCGTAGGTGCCGTAAAAATAATCTTAGTGATCGAGGAGCGATAAATATACCACGGTGCTCTGACACTCATTGTAGCTTCACCTAATTCGCCACCATCTATGTATAATACCCCTTGCACATCAATACGCCAATGACTCGTTCCATATGTACCGCTTGCTAAATCTGTATCCTTTGCTATGTCAGTTGATTCCGTCTTTTTTTCTTTTTGCTCGTTTGTTGCCGTTTTTTCTTGCTCATTCATCAGTACATTTTCGGGTGGGGATGATTCGGTAACCTCTTCCGCAAAAGGGACATCTATCGTCTCATCAACAGGGGATTCTTCGCTAGTCTCAACTGGTTCCGATAGCGTCGTGGTTGCTTCCTCAGGTATTTTTTCAGGTAGTTGTTCTTCATTATTTTCTGGAGATGAAATAACTGTATCATCTATCTTCCAATCATCTTTCTTCTCTTCATCTTGTGGAACGCTCATTTCTTGTTCATCAACTTCTTCTGCGTAATGATTCGTAGCTGTAGAAATAAAAGTATTGCCAGCAAGCATTAAAGCAAGCGAGACTTTAAAAAATTTCTGTCTGAACATTGGCCTTCTCCTCCTCACCCATAATCATGCACTTTAATTTTACTGTTTATTTGCGACAAAAGCTTTCTCTTTTTTTCTTTCAAAGAAAAAAAAGGACAAGAGTTCATCTAAAAAATAAAAAGATAAATAAAAAAATACGTATATATTAAAAAAATAGTGATTACATGATTTAGGAGGCCTCTATGGATAATTTATTTTTTAGACTACAGGAGAACAAACAATTCCAACGTCAGATACTGATCCTTCAATATTTAAATAAGAAAGACCATCCTTCTACATCGAAGGAACTAAGCAACGTAACAAAAACATCGTCACCGACTTTACGCTCTGATATTGAAGCTTTACGACAGATTCTCCCAAAAGAAATGGCGATCACATTTCAAAAAAGAATAGGTTACCAACTTATGGTACCTCGTTCTCCAAAAATCGAGACCATCATTTTAGATCTAGCAAAACACACGCCTGTCTTTCAATTGATCGACCAGTATTTCCGTGGACGAATACGCTCACTACAATCAGCAGCTGCCACTCTTTACTCATCGCAATCACGCATTCGAAAAATCATCAAACAAATGAACAAAGAACTACAAATCTATCACTTGCAATGGCGGACATCACCAATGAAAATCCAAGGAAGTGAGGCAGATATCCGTTGCTTTCTTTTTGATTTTTATCAAAGTTTCAATATTGATTTTATGGCAGAAGGCATTCCTATTGATTCAAATTTTACGAAATCTGTTCAAACACTTATCGACCTACCGATCGATCCACTAAAAGCACAGCTCTGGCTGATTATTTTAACGAAACGGTTATCTCATAAATATCCCATTGTACTTGACCTTGCATTAAAAGAAGACATTGTTTTTCGAGAAAGCTTCACTCAGTTCAAGAAAAGAGTCAGGTACCTATTCAAAGCAACTTTCAGAACTCAGACGATTCCTCATGAGGAGTTGATTTGGCTGTACATAGTCTTTCTGAATTGTGTCGTCTATTCAAGCGAAGCTGACCAATTCTGCTACCCTGAAGACTGTGAACATTACGATACATATCATCAGTTTTTTCTACCAATGATTCCATCTGTTGAAAATACTGATGAACTATATGCTTTTTCCGTTAATCTAAGGCTTTTGTCTCATGTTTCTAGCCATTATCAAAAAAATCCTTTAAAAGACTCCTTTGATTTGCCGTTACATTTAAAAAAACTTTATGAAGACTGGTATATCTATTTAAAAACACCCAGTGTACAGGATTTTTTCCCCATTCTTCATCCCGAACATGTTGCTTTGTCCTTTACTATGTTCCATTATTCTTTACTAAAGTCAGTTGACACGACTCGGATCAAAGTGCTCTTTTCTTTTCATGGTAATGCCGGCCTCTCCTCTTACTTGCTGAAATTAGTGGAGCAGATCATTCCTCGATCCATCCAGCCATTATTTGCAACAGACACACATACTTATAGAAAGGTACTTTCCTCTGACGTGTCATTGATCGTCTGCAATCATCGTTGGGATGAGTGGAACAATTGCCCTGTTTTTACACTTTCTTCTCTGCCACAAGAAAAAGAGTGGTTGGACCTTCACCAACTACTTTTAAATCTGAATGCGTTCAACTAAAAAAGGGTGCGGGACAAATCTAAAAATCAGTTTTCCTACAGACTCTCGAATAAACGGCGGGAGCAGAAGCAACTCCTTCGGAAATAAACACTTCTGTCCCAACCTCTCCAAATTATTCTAAGTTTTCTCTTTACCAATATCATTTGACAAAGAGCCCTAAAATGTAGAAAAGGATTCTACTAGAGAGGTCAAGTCTATTGCCACTTTCTGGCAGAGTCCTTTTCTGGGGTACGTGCAGTGTGGCGAAGCATTTTTTTAGTTGAATAAAAAGTTTCTTACTTGGGATTTTGGAAGTTGGTACTATTTCTGTTCCTTAATGATGAAATTGTCGTAACGACAAATCCCACGATTATAACTAAAAGAACCCCTGTCAAAAGCAACCTCATTTCTGGTAACTTAATAATGCCAAGAAGAACTATGATAAATGCCAAAGAGTAGAAAATTCCTCTTACAATAAAATCACGCTTAAACTGTTTTCGAGAACTACCTTCTGGAGTAGTACCGAATAATACTTCTCTTATTAAATCTAATACAAGTTGAATCATTATAACACCTCCATTGATTAATTATACTTCAATTTTTAAGTTGTCTACATTCTTGTATGGCAAATCGTCAATAAAGAGAATTTCAACACATAGCACATAGATTTGATAGGACGTTTTACAATAATTATGACGAAAAAATATCCAGAGATTCCGGAAAAATTACTTTCACCTTCATAATTGACAACAAGAGGTGACTTGATTTGTTATCTCAAAAAATACGAGGTGATATTTATGTTTAAAACGAAATTTTTTGCACTAACATCTGTCGCTGTCCTTGGATTGTCAATAATGGTGCCACTTACTGAAGTTGTACACGCATCCGAAAGATCAACTGTCCCTGAAGCTTCAATTGTAGCAGTCAATTCAGCTGTTCCAGACGTAGATGAATCACGAATTGATTCCCTAGATACAGTTGACTTACAGAACTTTGGAGTTGTGGACATTAGTCAACTTTCCCCCGATCAACTTGACAACTTTAAGCAAGCAGCACGATATGAATCAGAAAAGGTTCCATTGCAAACAAAGGCCGAGAAGGAAGCTTATTATCAAGCATTGCTTTCCCTATATGATATTAACTCAGAGAATCACGGAGACTTTAACAAAGTGACCCAAGAGTTGATTTCACAATTAAACTCCATCAGCCTTACGCGATCTGGACATGGATGGATTTCCGTACCTTTTGCGGCCTCTGCTTTCAATTTAGCTATTAACTTAGTAACAGGTGGAGTTGCAAGTGCTGGTGTAAAAGCATTAATCAAGAAATACGGTACTCAAAAGGCTTTGGATTTGCTTAAGCGGAAAATCATCGGTGCCGTAGCAGTTTGGGGAGTTAAACAGATAACAGGTATTAACACAATCATCAAGGTAGTCGCAACAGCCTTAGATCCTGGTACAGCTATTGCAAAAGCAATTGACGCTCGAGACAAGATTCCAAACAATGGCTATCTTGAATTCACGTAACAATAATATGGCGACTATTAATTTAGTCGTCTTTTAGTTTGCTTTCAATATATGTTACATAGTTTTCTTTACCTAGTATCTCCAGGGATAAAAGAAGCTCGTATTTTTTTTGATTATTGTGAACTTCTGGTGATGAAAGAAAAGAGAATACTTTATAAGCAAGATGGGCATCAGTGCTACAATGCTCATCCGCAAAAAAACCAAGCTCTTTAAGAAAAAGATAAAATAATCTCTTAGATCCTCTTTCAAAAAATAGCTGGGTGCCGTTGATTAGAAAGGACAACATATCTTTATTAAAGTATAGATTATCAACATATACTTTCATTCTTTTTACAGATCGATTGAAGTGAGTTTGAATATAGTCACTTTCATAGATAAACAGGGTATTTATAAAAATTGTTAATTCAAATCTACCCCAGTTAGCAATCGAATCTAAGTACCTTGTTAAGGTTAGCTTAGCAGAGTGACAATCTATATCTAAGGTTATATCCATTCTCTTCATGATGATTAAATACATGGCTCTTAATATTTCATAGTAATAATTGTCAGTTTCGTATGCCTTTTCCTGTAAATATTTTTCAAAATCCGGAGAATAATTCTTTTTCAAATTTTCAAAAAATAGTTTTGAAATTTTTCTTTTTTCGCTAACATCTTCATCATCTAACATGAACTGATATTCCTCAAGAGTTACGTTCATACGGTCGAGATACTGTACAAGAGTATTATAAGAAATTTTTGCCCCTTTGTTTTCAAATGAAGACAATGTACTTCTTTGAGAGATACCTCTAGCTAATTGATCTTGTGATAAGCCACGTTCTAACCGTAATTTTTTAATTAAATTATTATGATCCATAAAAGCCTCCGTAGATATTTTGTAGATATTTTATTCCTTTTTATGACGAAATATCAGACATAAAAAAGAAAAAATATTTAGTAAGCAATATATTGGTTTTACAAATATAAAAGGAGGAAGAATTATGAAACTAAAATTTTTCATGCCTAATGTTACCGATATTGGTGATATTTGGGAATTAATTCCACCAAAGTAGAACCTTTTAAAGAATCACTCACAGACAACATAACATATACTTTTAATCCAAGAAACTGAAAAAGATGAAAACAAAATCTTTTATTGCTTCAACACTAGTTTGTACTTCTCTTTTAGGTTGTTTAGGCTTTAGCAAGTGAACTAACAAACACGGAACTTGCTTCTAATGAAATTGATTTAAATTCTGATAAAGTAACAGTATCAGAAAACATGACTAAAGACGTGAGCTTTTAAATAAATTGACGCTCGTTTTAACACTTAACATTACTTCTCCCCTTTAAAACATAAAAAAACACTAAGGCCCCAAAAGTTAGACTTTTATGAAGCTGGGACAAAAGTGTTTAACTCCGAGAAATAAGAAGAAATTTACGAAAATTGCTTTTCAAATTTTTGTGAATTTCGGCTTATTTAAGAAGGAGTTGCTTCTGCTCCCACCGTTTATTCGTTTTTAAAGTATGAGACAACAGTGTTTCTTACTTTTGCCCCACGCTCTTTCAAAACGTACAAAAAAAGAGTGAGACAAAAGAAAATACACGTTATCTCACCCTCTCGCACAAATCGTTCCAACATAACTAGTTATTTCAAAAAATAAGCAAAAATATCCAAGAACATTGAAAATCACATAAATCTTTTCATACTCTTGTCATTCAACCACTCTCTTCTTTAAACCTACTTGTTATATATTTTTGGCCCTTTACGCATATTACTGCGATCATTTTTTGGTTCTTGCATTTTTTTTGAACGACCACCTCCTTGTTTCTTTTTAATCAATTCAAGCATTTTTTCTTTTGTATCCACTGATTTTACACCTCTTTTGATTATCCTATTGATTTTCATTATTTTTCTCTAACCATTACAGGAAGACTGATATAGTATACCAATATTACTTCCTCTTTAGTAGTCTTCAAGAAGAAAATTAGCTATTTCTCTAAAATATACCCTACTTTAAAGAAAAGATCCCTAAAAATTAGATTTTTCAACTAACCTTTAGAGATCCTTAGACTTTCGACATACTATTTTTTTACGTTTGTCAGCATTGCTTCTAATACAGTATAGCCCTCTGCTTCCAAAAATTCTTTCAACTCTTTGACCTCTTGTGTAGAGATTTGGAATTCAATGATCGTTTCTGTTTCATTACGATTCACTACAACTGTTGTAATGTTATAGCCATGGGATGAAAGAACTTGGCAGACTTCAGCTAATACGCCTCGTTGGTCTTTTTCGATTCGAAGTTGGATTCTTGTGCCTCCATCTGTATAACCAGTGATTTTCAAAAAAGCGTCAAATATATCATTATTTGTGATGATTCCTACCAAGTTTTCTCTCATGTCTACGACTGGTAAGACCCCAATATTCTTCTTTCTCATCAGATAGATCGCATCTTCTAATAAATCATTCGGTGCAATAGTTTGTACGTCACGGATCATTACATCATTGACTGTGGTTTTATTCAATAGGTAATTTATTTCAAATACACTCAGACTGGTTGCTTGTGAAGGCATTGCTGCTTGGATCGTCCCTTCAGTGATCAAGCCAATTAAACTATTATTTTCAACGACAGGTAACCGATGGATCTCGTACTTTTTCATCAAATCAACTGCATCAAATATTTTTGTTTGAGGAGCTACCACGACCAACTCTTTCGTCATAAAATCTTTTACGCTCATCCTTTATCCTCCCAAATATGCTTTTTTCACTTCTTCACTCGCTAGTAATTCCACACCAGTTCCTTGTAAAACAATTTTCCCCGTTTCGATTACATACCCGCGATCTGCAATTGACAAAGCCATCTTTGCATTTTGTTCAATCAATAAAACGGTGGTTCCTTGTTGTTGGATTTCCTGGATGATATTGAAAATCTCTTTAATGAAAATCGGTGCCAAACCCATTGATGGCTCATCAAGTAACAATAGACGTGGTTTAGACATCAATGCACGCCCCATCGCAAGCATTTGCTGTTCTCCCCCCGACAAAGTGGAAGCATCCTGAATTTTACGTTCCTTTAGAATCGGAAAACGTTCGTAGATTTCAGAAAAACTTTTTTTGATTCCTTCATTATCTTTTCGTAAAAAGGCACCCATTTCTAAATTTTCTTGAACAGTCAATCCTGGAAACACATGACGTCCTTCTGGTACTTGCGAGATGCCGTGGGTCACGATTTTTTGTGGAGAGACCTTTTGGATTGGCTTTCCTTCAAATTCGATCGTTCCAGATGAAGGCTTAACGAGCCCTGAGATCGTCCGTAAAGCAGTCGTCTTTCCTGCTCCATTTGCGCCGATCAATGTCACGATTTCCCCTTCATTGACTTCTAAACTGATTCCTCTCACTGCTTGGATCACACCATAATGGACAGATAGATCATTTACTTTCAACATTATAGGTCACCTCCAAGATATGCTTCGATCACTCGTTGATTACTCCTAATTTCTTCAGGAAGTCCTTCAGCAATGATCTGTCCGTATTCGAGTACATAGATTCGTTCACAAACTTCCATGACTAAACTCATATCATGTTCGATCAGCAAAATCGTGATATGGAATTCTTCTTGGATTTTTCGAATCAATTTTGTCAATTCAGCAGTTTCTTGTGGATTCATCCCCGCTGCTGGTTCATCTAAAAAGAGGATTTGCGGATCCGTTGCTAATGCACGGACAATCTCTAATCGTCGTTGTTCCCCATAAGGAAGGTTACTAGCTAAAGTTTCAGTTTTATCAGCCAGATCGAATAGTTCTAACAGTTGGCGTGCTTTGCTTTCCATCTTTTCTTCCTGTTTATAAAATGATGGTAAGCGGAAGATACTGCTAAGGAATCCCTCTTTATTTTTTGCATTCATCGCAATTAATACATTGTCCATAACTGTCAGTTCTTTGAAAAGTCGGATATTCTGAAATGTTCGGCTGAGGCCCAATGTAGCAATCTTATAAGGGGCTAATTTATTCAATAGTTCCGACTTTCCATCTTTTTCTAAACGAATTTCTCCTTCACTTGGTTCATATACACCAGTCAGTAAATTGAACAGCGTCGTTTTCCCTGCACCATTGGGGCCAATCAGCCCGACTAATTCATTTTTCTCTAAGGAAAGATTCACATTTGAGACCGCAGATAAGCCACCAAAATTTTTAGTAAGATGATCAACCTTTAGTAACGTCATTTACTGATCCTCCTTTTTTTCTAAAAATTTTTTTAGCAGACAATTCCCAAGTTCCTAACAAGCCACCTGGTTTGAAAATCATGATGATGATCAACGCCAAAGAATAAATGATCATTCGCAAAGAACCAAAATCCTGTAGATACATATTCAATACACCTAGAACAATTGCGGCTACGATTGAACCTGTCACGCTGCCTATTCCACCAAATACCACGATGATCAAGATATCGATGGACTTTTGAAACGCAAAGTTTTTCGGCGCAATCGATCCAATATAGCTTGCAGATAATGCACCTGCGATACTTGCAGTTGCCGCACCGATCACAAAAGCGATAACTTTGTATTTTGTTGTGTTGACTCCCATAGATTCTGCAGCAATCTCATCATCACGAATCCCCATTGTTACACGACCAGCACCACTATGGATATAGTTAACCGTGATCAACGTTGTAACGATCACAAATCCATAGACTAAAGGCCAGTTGACGAAAGACGGAATCCCGAATAGTCCAGAAGGTCCGTTTGTTATACTTTCCATATTAACGATCGCAATACGAATGATTTCTGCAACCCCTAAAGTCGCAATCGCTAAATAATCTCCCTTTAGTCGTAATGTTGGAATCCCTACAACAAGTGCAACCACTGAAGATAATAAAATTCCTACGACTATTCCTGTAAAGTAGCCACCCATCGTTGGATTGTTCATCGCAAATAGCGAACCACAATAGGCGCCGATCGCCATAAATCCTGCGTGGCCTAATGAGAACTGACCAGAAAAGCCAATAACCAAATTCAATCCAACGGCTAAAATAATATTGATGCCGATCGTTACGATAATATTATCGATAAATAAATTGACTAACCCACTGCTATAAGCGGCGTATAGTACGCCATATATAGCCAGCAACAAAACTAGCCAAAAAATATTGAGTTTCAATCGTTTTTTCATGGCGTTCACCTACACTTTCTCTTTAACATTTTTCCCTAGTATTCCTGCAGGGAGAACCAGTAAAATCAAAATCAGTACAGCATACACAACAGCATCTTTATACATTGATAAGCCAAGTGCATTCGCAATCGTTTCGATCATCCCAATCAAAAAGCCACCTAGAGCCGCTCCTGGAATACTACCGATTCCACCTAATACTGCTGCGACAAATGCTTTCAACCCTGGCACAGTTCCCATCGTCGGATCGATCGAATTGTAATAAAGACCGATCAAGACTCCAGCAGCAGCGGCTAAAGCTGATCCTAATGCAAAAGTAAAGGAAATCGTACGGTTGACATTGATTCCCATCAGTTGGGCTGCATCACTATCGACACTAACTGCCCGCATCGCTTTCCCCATCTTTGTCTTCTTGATGATCAACTGTAATAAAATCATCAAGATCAAGGAAATTGCTAAGATCAACAATTGGATATTACTGATCGTGATGAATCCTAAATGATATTCGACTCTTTTGATTACTTGAGGAAACGCCCGATTATTCGAACCGAAGAAATAGATCATGATATTTTGAAGAAAATACGAGACACCAATCGCTGTAATCAATGCAGCGATCCTCGTTGATTTTCTCAAAGGACGATAAGCTAAAAATTCGACTACTACCCCTAATATTGCCGCTCCGATCATTGAAATGATCATTGCGATAAAAAAGTTCAAGTGTAATTGGTTAATTAAGTAAAAACCAATGAAACCTCCAATCATATATACTTCACCATGAGCAAAGTTGATCAAGCCAATAATGCCATAAACCATTGTATAGCCTAGTGCCAATAAAGCGTAAATGCTTCCTAGAAAAAGGCCATTTATTAACTGTTGAAGAATGACTTCCATATACTCACTTCCAATATCATTTATTTAAAAAGTAAACAACTCATGCTTTCGTACCAGATCCATATAAAACAAAAAAATCATGGAACGATTTTTTATCCCCTACCCGTTGCTTTTTTCAAAAAAGAAAGAGCAAGACAACCTTCATTGTCTCTGCCCTTCCTCCATTATTCTGGGTTTACTGCATCAGCTGAACTTTCTTTTCCGTTCGTCAAGCCAAGAACAACAGCAGATTTTTCAGGGTTATGATTTTTATCAATAGAGATCGACCCTGTTACGCCTTTAAAGTCTTTCAAATTCGCTAGACCTTTTTGGATAGAAGCGGAATCAGTTCCTTCTTTTTCTGCTGCTTGTTTAACCATATAAACAGCATCATATGCTAATGCGGCAAATTGAGAAGGTGCCGTATTGTATTTCTTTTGGAAAGCATCAACAAAGGCTGGGACTTTGTCACTTGCAGGAGCACTTGTTGAAAAGTGAGCTGTGTAATAAATACTCGATGCATTCGCTGCACCTGCGGTTTCAACGAATTTTTCATCTCCAAAGCCGTCTGCGCCGACAATCGCTTGTTTGATACCCATTTCACGTGCTTGTTTAACAATCAAGCCTGCTTCTGTATAATAAGCTGGAATATAAAGAACATCGAAATCTTTATCTTTGATATTTGTTAAAATTGCTTGGAAGTCTTTATCACCTGCTACAAAGTTTTCTTCATCAACGATTTGGCCTTTGTATTCATCTTTGAATGCTTTTGAAAGTCCTTTTGCATAATCACTTGAACTATCACTTAGAATAACTGCTTTTTTCGAATTTAGTTTATTGCTAGCATATTGTGCTAAGATCGTTCCTTGGAAACTATCTTGGAAACAAGAACGGAAAGCATATTTTTGAACTTTGTCCCCATCAACTGTGATCGAATCATCCGTACCTGACGGTGTGATCATTGGAACGCCTGCTTTTGTTAGATTAGCCAATGAAGATTTAGAGGCACCAGAAGTCGCAGGTCCGATCTGGGCTACTACTTTCTCATTCGTTGCCAAGTTAGCTGAAACAGAAGCTGCTTCATCATTATCTGATTTATTGTCTTTATCGACGATTTCAATCTTCTTGCCGTCAATCCCTCCATCTTTATTGATTTCATCAACAGCTAGTTTGATACCGTCTGATTCTACATCTCCATATGCTGCTACGGCTCCAGATAATTCCAGATTCACACCTAACTTAAAGGTCTTCGCATCCGCGCTGTTTCCCTCTTTTTTTACGGAAGTCCCGCTTCCACAGCCGGCAAGTGCCAATGCAGCCGCTGCTACTAGAAATATCATTCTTTTTTTCATTTTTGTGTCCCCCTAATTAAGTTAAAGCTGAATATGTATTAAAATATACTCAAAAAGAAAACAGTTGTCAATGAATTTTCTGAAAATTTTGATAATTCGATTTATTCTGTATATTGCATCGCCTTGTTAACCATAAAAAAAGAATCAACCTGAGTATCCATCAGAATTGATTCTTTTTCGAGATTTTAATGGGGTTTTCTCATGTTTGTTTAATTCTAATAAGAATGACTAATGTAGCACCCCTATTATCGACCTATATAGCTCTTTATCACCGATGATGTAAAATTCTTTTTTGGCGCGTGTAGCTGCCACATTCATCAAATTGGGCTGAGTAACTGTCCAACGTGCTGCACCAATTTCTTCAGAACTTGCGCCAAGAACTAAATAAACGATATCGGCTTCTTTTCCCTGAAAGGTGTGGACAGTCCCAATATTTGATGATGCAAAACCACTCTGTTTTAGCGTTGCCTTCAACTGAATCATCACATTTTTGAATGGGGATATAACGTAAATACTTGGTCGACTCTCTGGTTTCTTTTCTAAATGCTTTTCAATTTCAGCTTTCACCCAATCAGCTTGCTCTTTAACAAATTTATTAGTTGATTTTCCCTTAATATCAATCCAAGCTCCTCCGCCAGGTTGAGACATTGAGTCAGGAAGAACCATTTGACCTTGATACTAGCACACTCAAAATCAGCAATTTCACATCTAATAATCTACAAAAAAAGCAATCCAGATCTTACTCTGAATTGCTTCACTGTGTTCGTATTAAGCTTTACGTGTTAGTAAGGCAACTAATTCCACGTGATACGTTTGTGGGAATAGATCGACTGGTTGGATCTTCTCAACTTGGTAGCCTGCATCAGCAAATAGTTTTGCGTCTCTTGCAAAGGTTGCTGGGTTGCACGAAATATAAACGATTTTTTCTGCTTCCATCGCAATTGCTGATTCGATAAAACGGACATCTAATCCTTTTCTTGGTGGATCAACAACAATGACAGACGGAGTAATCCCTTTGTCTTGCCATTTTTTCATGACAGTTTCTGCCTTACCGACTTCATAATGTGCGTTTTCGACTTTATTTGTCAACGCATTGAACTGAGCGTCTTCGATTGCTTCAGGGATCATTTCCATACCATAGACTTTTTTCACACGGTCTGCTAAAGATAAACCGATCGTACCGATTCCTGAGTAAGCGTCCACGACTACATCTTGCTCATTCAAGTCTGCAAAATCAATAGCATTCTGGTACAATTTCTCAGTCTGCTCTGTATTTACTTGGTAAAATGATTTTGAAGAGATACGGTACGTTTTTCCTAGTAGCTGGTCTTCAATATAACTTCTACCATATAAAACCTTTTCTTTATCTCCCAAAATAACATTCGTTTTCTCTTCATTGATATTTTGAATCACTGAAACAACTTCTGGTAATTCTTCATGGATCACCTCTGCAATTTCTTTTCCTTTAAAGAATTTTTCTTTACGTGTCACAAGTACAGCCATCATCTCATGAGAATAATGTCCTCTTCGGATGATGATATGACGGATTTGACCTTCATTTTTTGCTTCATTGTAGCCTCGTACTTGGAAACGTTGCAATATTTCTCGCACTGCAATAATTGCTTGGTCGATTGCAGGGTCTTGGATGTAAAAATCATCGATTTCAATAAGTTCATGGCTATTCTTTTTATAGAAACCTGTTGCTAAACGTCCATCGATTCTTCTTACTGGGATTTGGGCTTTGTTTCGATAAGCGAGTGGATTTTCCATACCAATTGTCGGTAAAATCTCTACTTCTGGCATTTTGGCAATTTTAGTCATTACATTTTGGATTTGCTTTTGTTTGAATTGAAGTTGTTGTTCATACTTTAAATGCGCTAACGGAGCAATGCCAGTGCGCAACAATCGGTTATCTTCTAAAGGTTGACGATCAGAAGATTCTTTTAGCCAATTCATTACCTTTGCATAACCGAATTTATTTCCAGTTTTTACTACAAGAATCTCCACTTGTTCGCCAGGAAGTGCGTTTTCAATAAAAAGTGGATACCCATCTACTTTGGCTACACCTAATCCTTCGTAACTTAAATCAATAATATCAACGGTATAACGTTCATTTTTTTTAACAGTTTGTTCTTTCATGATTAACTCCTTTATGAGGTTGTAACAGTGCTTGTACAGCTTTAAATTAAGAAGACACAGTATAAAATAGCTTTCATACGCTGTCTTTATCTTTTGTTCAAGGCATTAGCTTCTGAAACATGCGTTCAGGTCGTGACAAAAATCTTTAATTCTCAGTAGAAAGAAATGAGCGTGGGATCAGAAGCGACTCCTTCGGAAATAAGCTGAAATTCACAAAAATTTGAAAAGCAATTTCCGTTAATTTCTTCTTATTTCTCGGAGTTAAACACTTCTGTTCCAGCCTCATTGTTGATTCGCTTCTCGACAACGAAATCATATTTTCTACCTTATTGATATTAACATACCACAGTTTTGTTGATTTTTCACAAGAAAGAGATATTATCCCAAGTATTCGTGTATTTCATCATACTCAAGTAAGATCAATCGTACTTTTTCAGAAATAAGCCGGATAATCCCGAAAATAGCTTGCGATATTTTCGGGATTATCCGGCTTATTTTATCAAACTGATTACTTCTTTTCCCTCTTTTGAACTATTTTTCATTATCCGCGATTTTGCCATCGCCGTCAATGTCTTCATCAGTTAAGCGTTCCACTTCTTTGACGAATTCTTTTCCTACTTCATCTAATACTTCTTCATCCGTTCCAGTGATTGCTTCATCTGGGATCTGATCAGTATTTGCGTAAAATTCGATGTGTTGGTGTAGATTCTGGAAGTGCATTGGCGCATTACCGCCGTATTCGCCATCTAAGTTGATCATCACAGGACGATTGACGTCATCTTCGGTTTCCACAAACAGACTGCTAGTCTTTGTGTAAATGACACGTGGATCGTCTACATGGCGTCCACCGTTCAACATCAACGCAGCGATATGCAGGATCTCAAAGATGTTGGCTGTTTTGACGATGATCAATGAAAATTTACCATCATCTAATTTGGCATCTGGAGAAATTTTTTCAAAACCACCTACGGAGTTCGTTAAACCAAGGAAGAACATTGAGGCATTGCCAATATATTCTCCTTCGTCATACTTCAAGCGCATCTTGATTGTTTTTACTCTCGGCAGCATTTCTGCGCCTTTGGCAAGGTAAGCAAGATAGCCGAAGATACTTTTCAGTTCTGAAGGAACTTCATAGGTTAATTCTGTCAGATAACCTCCGGCAGCAATATTGATAAAATAGCTGTCATCTGTATGACCGATATCCATTTTAACCGTTTGATTCTTTTTGATTACCTCAGCCGCTGCTTTGATGTTGTCACGCGGAATTTTTAATGCCCGTGCGTAGTCATTTGTTGTACCAGCAGGAATAATGGCCATTTTTGGTCGTGGCTCCAGTGATGCAATACCATTTACAACTTCATTGATCGTTCCGTCGCCGCCTGCTGCTACGATCAGGTCAAAACCTGCTTTTGCTGCTCTTGTCGCTTCATTTTTCGCTGAGTTTTCTTCTGGTGTCGTGGCATATGCACTTGCTTCATAGCCAGACTCCTCCAAAGCTTGGAGGATATCGGCTAGATTTTTTTTCAATAGTTCTTTTCCAGAGGTGGGATTATAAATCACTCGAGCTTTTTTCATCATTTACCTCTAGCGTCTTGCTAATTCTTCTTTAAGCAATTTATTGACAATACCAGGATTAGCTTGTCCTTTCGTTGCTTTCATAATTTGTCCAACTAAAAATCCAACTGCGCGGTCTTTCCCATTTTTAAAGTCATCAACGGATTGTTGATTGTTGTCTAATATTTCATTGATGATCGGCAAAAGTTTTGCTGGATCAGATAGTTGTACCCAACCATTTTTCTCAACTACTTCTTGTGCATCTCCACCATCCGTGATCAACTCGCGGAAGACTTTTTTCGCGATTTTCGAACTGATTGTACCATCAGCGATCAAGCGGATCATCCCTGAAAGATTTTCAGGTGTTAATTTTGTTTGGGCCAATTCAAGTTTTTCACTATTCAAATATGCAGAAACTTCTCCCATCAACCAGTTAGAAGCTTGTTTTGCATCTGCGCCATTTGCTAATGTTTCTTCAAAGAAATCTGACATTTCTTTTGATAAAGTCAAGACCATCGCATCATATTCAGGTAATCCTAATTCTTGGATATATCGTTGGCGACGAGAAGCTGGCATTTCTGGTAGGCTTGCTTTCACTTTTTGGATCCATTCATCATCAATCACGAATTTTGGAATATCAGGTTCTGGGAAATAACGGTAGTCACTTGATCCTTCTTTGACACGCATCAAAATCGTTTTGTTTGTTGTTTCATCAAAACGGCGTGTTTCTTGTTGGATCTCGCCGCCTGATAATAAGACTTTTGCTTGACGTTTTTCTTCAAACGCTAGTCCTTTTTTAACAAAAGAAAGAGAGTTCAAGTTTTTCAATTCTGCTTTTGTGCCAAATTCTTCTTGACCATATGGGCGTAAAGAAATATTGGCATCACAACGCATTGACCCTTCTTCCATCTTCACATCACTGACTTCAGTAAATTGGATGATTGAACGTAGTGCTTCTAAATAAGCATAAGCTTCTTCAGGTGAGCGCATGTCTGCTTCAGAAACGATCTCAATCAGTGGCGTTCCTTGACGGTTCAGGTCAACATAAGAGTACCCACCGATTCCATGCATATTTTTTCCTGCATCTTCTTCTAAATGGACACGTTCGATACGGATTTTCTTTTTCTTGCCTTCTACTTCGATTTCAATCCAGCCATCATGTCCAATTGGTTGATCAAATTGAGAAATTTGGTACGCTTTGGGATTGTCTGGATAGAAATAGTTTTTACGGTCAAAATGAGTATCTTTTGAGATTTCGCAGTTTAATGCAAGAGCTGCTTTCATCCCAAATTCTAACGCAGCTTTATTCATGACTGGCAATACCCCAGGATACCCCCAGTCGATCACATTTGTATTACTGTTTGGTTCAGCGCCGAAGTGAGCTGGTGCTGGAGAGAAGATTTTTGAGTTTGTCTTCAACTCAACGTGGACTTCAAGCCCGATGACTGTTTCAAAATTCATTACTCTTTCCCTCCTAAGATTGCTGGTTTTTGATTTTTGAATTCTGTTGCTTGTTCAAAAGCATATGCTGCTTGATACATTGTTTTTTCATCAAAATAGTTCCCGATGATCTGTAAACCGACTGGCATGTTTTCAGATAGTCCTGCAGGAACTGACATTCCTGGAAGACCTGCCAAATTGACTGGGATCGTCAAGATATCACTCATATACATCGTGATTGGATCATTAATATTTTCACCGATTCCGAAAGCTACGGTTGGTGAAGCAGGGCCGATGATCAAGTCATAGTCAGCAAAAACTTTCTCGAAGTCTTGTTTGATCAACGTGCGGACTTGTCCGGCTTTCTTGAAGTAAGCGTCATAATAACCTGCACTCAATGAGAATGTTCCTAACATGATACGGCGTTTAACTTCTTCACCGAATCCTTCTGTACGTGAGTTTACATATACGTCTTCAAGATTTTTTACATTTTCTGAACGATAGCCATAGCGGATACCGTCAAAACGTTGCAAGTTAGAGCTTGCTTCTGATGAAGCAATGATGTAATACACAGCTACACCATATTTTGAATGGGGTAAGCTGACTTCTTCAACCGTTGCACCTAGGGAACGGAACGTATCCGCTGCTTTAAGGATTGCTTCTTTCACACCAGGAGCAACACCTTCACCAAGATATTCTTTAGGTAATGCGATCTTCATGCCTTTGATGTCACCTGTCAATCCTTCTGCGAAGTTAGGCACAGACACACCTGATGAAGTACCATCTTTTTCGTCATACCCACTGATAGCTGTCAAAACTAATGCATTGTCTTTGACTGTACGGGTCATTGGGCCGATTTGGTCAAGAGAAGATGCGAAGGCAATCAAACCAAAACGGGAAACACGGCCATATGTTGGCTTCATCCCGACGATTCCGTTAAATGATGCAGGTTGGCGAATACTTCCGCCAGTGTCACTACCTAAAGAAACTGGGATTTGTCCAGCTGCTACAGCCGCAGCTGAGCCACCTGATGATCCACCAGGAACTTTTGTGTGATCCCATGCATTTTTTGTTTTCTTGAAGTAAGACGTTTCTGTACTACCGCCCATAGCAAATTCATCCATGTTCAATTTGCCGACTGGAATCATGTCCGCTTGGTAAACTTTATCCATTACTGTGGCATCATAAATTGGATCGAAATTGAATAAGATTTTTGAAGCAGCAGTAGTCAATAGGTCTTTTGTAACGATATTGTCTTTGATGCCGATCGGAATCCCTGCTAATACGTTACTTTCATCGATTCCTTTTTCATCAAGCGCTTTGGCAATCGCCATTGCTTTTTCTTCATTCAAGGTAATGAACGCATCGATTTCTGGTTCTGTTTCTTTGATACGGTTAAATGTTGCTTTTGTTAGATCTTGTGCAGTGATTTCTTTAGATACAAGCATTGCATGCAATTCTTCTAAAGAGTGATCATACAATTTTGTCATTATGCGCCAGCCTCCCCATTCTCAATAATTGCTGGCACTTTAATAAAGCCATCTTCTTTTTCTGGTACATTTCTCATTAATTCGTCGCGATTCCAACCTGAATTTGCTCGGTCTTGACGCATAACGTTTACAGTTTCAACCACATTTGATGTAAATGGAACACCTTCAGTATCTACTTCTTCCAGCAATTCCACCATATCAATGATCTTTCCTAATTGGTCGGTAAAACTTACAAGTTCTTCATCTGCGAACGCAAGTTTTGCTAATTTGGCAACGTGTTTCACTTGTTCTTCACTGATCGCCATACTACCCCTTCTTTCTACACGAGTTAAAAACTTTGCTCTCTATTTTAACATAAGAGTTTGTTATCTGAAATTGTTTCTTGAAATTTATCTGAAAAAAGTTGGACTTCACTCTGAATTTATCCGACTTGCAGCTAATGCCTCTGCCATTTCTTCTTCTGTCCAAACGGCGATCCCTAATTCTTGTGCTTTCGCCAGTTTGCTTCCAGCCTCTTCACCAGCCACGACGATATCTGTTTTTTTCGAAACACTTCCAGTTACTTTTCCGCCTAGATTCTCGATCGTCTCTTTTGCTTCTTCTCGAGTGAATCGCGTCAGTTTACCAGTTAACACAACTGTTTTGTCTTTAAATGGTGAATCGATCGTTGCAATTTGTGCTGGACGAATCCCTTTGTAGTCAAAATTGACTCCCGCTTGTTTCAGTTCAGCTAATAGATCATGAACCTCTTCATTACTAAAGTAGGTAACTACGCTGTCTGCGATGATATCTCCAATCGTATCTAAAGAAATGATCGTTTCAAAATCGCTTTTGCTCAAGCTCTCCAAATCACCGAAATGTTCTGCTAAGATTTTCGCAGCTTTTGCGCCTACATGACGGATTCCTAGCCCAAAGATCAAGCGTTCCACTGAATTTTCTTTACTGTTGTCGATTGCAGTTAAAATATTGTTTGCGGATTTTTCTTTGATTTTATCCAAAGTCAATAATTGTTCTTCGGTCAAGTTATAGAGGTCAGCTACATCAGACACAAATTTTTTGTCGTACATTTGTGCTAAAACTCTTGGTCCTAGTCCATCAATATTCATTGCATTACGAGAGACAAAATGATTGAGTCCTTCTTTTATTTGAGCCGGACATTTCGGATTGATACACCGCAAAGCGACTTCTTCATCTAAATGTACGAGCTCACTTTGACAGACTGGACAAAGTAATGGTAACGGATACTCTTCACTGTCATCTGGTCGCTTCTCAAATACTACCTGAGCGACTTCTGGAATAATATCGCCAGCTTTGTAGATTTGAACGGTATCGTTCAAGCGGATGTCCTTCATTTTGATATAATCGCCATTGTGCAGACTTGCTCGACTGACTGTCGTACCAGCCACACGGACAGGCGTCATGATCGCAGTTGGTGTAACAACGCCGGTGCGCCCTACTGTCCATTCGATTGCTTCGATTTTGGTTTCTACCTCTTCAGGTGGAAATTTATACGCTGCGGCCCAACGCGGTGCTTTTACAGTAAATCCTAATTGATCTTGCAAAGCAAAATCGTTGACTTTGATGACGATACCATCGATTTCATAAGGTAAGTCTACCCGTTTTTCATGGTACTCTTCGATAAATGACCATACGTCCTCAATCGAATGACACAAACGCTTTTCATGATTCGTATGGAATCCGATCTTTTCTAGTTCCTCTAGTGCTTCATATTGGGTCTTTGCTTGCATTGGACCAAAATCAGCTACTGTGTACAAAAAGGTATCCAGATTTCTTTTAGCTGTTATTTTAGAATCAAGCTGTCTCAAAGAACCTGCAGCTGCATTACGTGGATTTGCAAAGATATCTTGCCCTTCAACTTCCCTCGATTTGTTCAATTGAACAAATGACTTTTTCGGCATAAAGCATTCGCCACGCACTTCTATACTGATTTGATTTTTTAGTTTCAAAGGTACTGATCGCACTGTCTTCAGATTTTCAGTGATGTTCTCGCCGACAGTTCCATCTCCTCGTGTAGCACCTCTGACAAATTCACCATTTTCATAGCGCAAAGAAACAGACAGCCCATCGATCTTCAATTCACAACAATAATCAACTGGATGCCCAATCGCTTTTTGGACACGCTGATCAAAAGCAAAGAGTTCTTCTTTACTAAATACATCGTTCAAACTATACAATGGAATATCGTGAGTGACTTTTTCGAATCCTGTAAGGACCTTCCCTCCTACGCGTTGCGTAGGAGAATCTGATGTGATCAAATCGGGATACTGTTCTTCAATTGCCATTAATTGCGCATATGCTTTATCATACACGTAATCTTCGACTGTTGGTTTATCTTCGACATAATACTGTTTAGACCACTGACTTAATTGGGTTCTCAACTCCTCCGCTCTTTTAGCGGCTTCGTCTATCGTCATTTCGTGTTCCATTTTCTTTCCTCCACTCAAGCTTTTTCAATTGGTGCAAAAGCAGCTAATAATCGTTTGACTCCTTGACTAGGAAATGCCACGTCTAATTCTAGATCTTTTGCAGTACCGCTCACTCTAACGACTGTGCCAGCTCCCCATTTTTTATGTTTGACCTTGTCTCCTGCTTTCCAATCATTGCTTTCTCCGCCTGTAGTTGCTTTTGATGACACGACTGTTGTAGCAGGTTGCTTATAGATTGGCGTAGCTGCTTTTGATGCAAAAGGTGTGCTTTTTTTCGGTGTAGGTCGCATTCCTTGAATGTCCAATAACTCTTGATCGATTTCTTCGACAAAACGAGAAGGGCGGTTGTACTGTGTTCTACCATATAAAGTTCTTGAGAAGGCATTTGTCAGGTACAGTGATTCTTCTGCCCTAGTGATTCCAACATACGCAAGTCTGCGCTCTTCTTCAAGTTCGCTTTCTTCCATCAGTGCTCTTGATAAAGGGAAGACCCCTTCTTCTAGACCAATCAAAAAGACTACTGGAAATTCTAGGCCTTTAGCTGCATGTAGTGTCATCAAGGTAACTTGGGTAGTTTCTTCTTCTAAGTTATCGATATCTGACACTAAGGCTAGATCATTTAAGAAGACGGTCAGCTTTTCATCTGGCGCGTCAGCATCTTCTTCATTTTGTTTTTCAAACTGTTTATCAAACTCTTGTGTAACGGTTAAGAATTCTTCCAAGTTTTCTAATCTTGCTTGCGATTCTAACGTATTTTGGATCTTTAAGTCTTCTAGATAGCCGCTGCGCTCTAGGATTTCTTTCGTCAATTCAGTTACTGTCAGATAAGGCAACATTTGTGTTACTTCACTGATCATTTCACCGAATGCGTCCAATTGCTGTCCTGCTTTACCGCTAATATTGGCTAAATCAACATTTTGAGCCGCTTCTAGCAGTGGCCACTGGTGCATCGTCGCAAAATTTCTTAGTTTCTCGATCGAACCTGGTCCGATTCCTCGTTTAGGCGAATTCACGATTCGTTCAAAACTGATGGAATCTTGCGGATTAGCGATCACATTCAAATACGCTAAAATATCTTTGATTTCTTTTCGGTCATAGAACTTATGCCCTCCGACCATCTTATAAGGGATATTGGCTTTGAGAAGCGTTTCTTCCATTACACGGGATTGGGCATTCGTTCGATATAAAATTGCAAAATCACCATAATCTCGTTGATTTTCTCTTATTTCTTCTTGCATACGGTCAACGATGAATCGTGTTTCATCTCTTTCGTTATCTGCACGATAGTAAGTGATTTTATTTCCTTCACGATTTTCTGTCCAAAGATTCTTTGGTTTACGGTTACTGTTGTTTTCGATGACTTGATTCGCAGCACTTAAAATATTCTTTGTAGAGCGATAGTTTTGTTCTAACAAAATAACACTCGCATCTGGATAGTCTTTCTCAAAATCCAAGATGTTTTGCATATCTGCTCCACGCCAACCGTAGATACTTTGATCCGCATCACCTACAACACATAAGTTTCGGAATCTTTTCGCTAGTAGATTCACTAATGTATATTGGGCATGGTTCGTATCTTGGTATTCATCAACATGGATATAATGGAATTTATTTTGGTAATAAGTCAATGAATCTGGGTGTTCTTCAAACAACCGGATCGTATTCATGATCAAATCATCAAAGTCCATACATTGATTGTATTGTAGTTCTTTTTGGTAAGCCGCATAACACTTTGCTGTGATTTCTTCATAATAACTTCCTTGCATTTTTGCAAAGTCTTGTGGTGTTTGCAGACTATTTTTGGCTTGTGATACGGTCCCAAGGATACTTCTTGGATCATACTTTTTAGGATCGATATTCAATTCTTTTAAAATACGTTTCATCAGTGAAAGCTGTTCTGACGAATCGATGATCGTAAAATTACGATTGTAGCCGATAAAATCGACATCTCTTCTTAAAATACGCACACACATTGAGTGAAAAGTTGAGACCCAGACTTCTTCTCCTCCGTATTCTAAAATTTTATTGACCCGTTCTTTCATCTCTTTTGCAGCTTTGTTGGTAAAAGTAATCGCAAGGATGTTCCATGGATTTACTTCTTTTTCTTCAATTAAATACGCAATCCGATGGGTCAACACTCGCGTTTTTCCACTTCCTGCGCCAGCCATCAATAGTAATGGCCCTTTCGTGTGAAGAACCGCTTCTTTTTGACGAGGATTCATCCCGTTCAATAATTCCGTCTTGGATGACATTAACAACATCCTTTCTTTTATCAATCTTCTAAATTATAGCATTTTCCGGCTCTTCCTTAAAGAAAATGTTCACCACCTAAATATCCTGAAAATTAAACTAGTCTTGCATAAATAGATGAAAAGAAATTTTTTTCTTTCATTTAATCTTGTAAAATCATTCATTTCGCGATAAATTAAGTTGAAGCGAGGCGTTAAGATGAAAAAAAAGCAACAATAAAAAAAATCGATAAAACACAACTTTATTTTATTTTAAAAGGGATTGTAGTGGGGTTGTTTACTGGTATCGTCGTCAGTCTTTTTCGGTTGGCCATTGAAAAATTAGGCATACTCACGCAACACTTCTATGAATTGACACAAAGAGAACCAATTTACTTGATCCTTGGTGCAGTCGTAAGCATCATTGTTGCATTACTGGTAGGGTTATTGATCAAAAGTGATCCTGATATCAAAGGTAGTGGGATTCCTCAAGTCGAAGGTCAATTGCAAGGTGAACTAACGATTTCCTGGTTTTCTGTTTTATGGAAGAAATTTGTTGGTGGGATACTTTCTGTTGGTTCTGGTTTGTTCTTAGGTAGAGAAGGCCCTTCTATACAGTTAGGTGCAGTGGTCGGTCAAGGAACAAGTCAACTCTTCCACAGTGTCTCTTCCGAACAGAAGATTCTGATTTCTAATGGTGCAAGTGCGGGTCTTGCAGCTGCATTCAATGCACCGATTGCCGGTCTGCTATTCGTTCTAGAAGAAATCCACCATTCTTTTTCTCCATTAGTCTGGTTGACTTCATTTGCATCAGCGGTAACGGCAAATTTTGTTTCTCTTTATTTTTTTGGGCTAAAACCAGTTTTATCTCTAGGAGAATTACCTTCTTTGCCTTTAAAATATTACGGTTCTCTGATTTTTTTAGGAATCTTTTTAGGCGTATTGGGTTTTGTCTATCAACAGGTACTACTCAGCTTGCCCCGTATGTATGAAAAAGTACCTTTACCTTCTTATTGGCATGGACTCGTTCCGTTCTTACTTATTTTACCGATTGGCTATTTTTGGCCGACGATCTTAGGTGGCGGAAATCAAATCATTATCTCATTAGGTCATTCATCTTTACCTTTGATGATGATTTTTGGACTGTTTATCCTTCGATTTGTTTTTTCAATAGTCTCTTACGGTGCCAGTCTGCCTGGAGGAATATTTTTACCGATTCTTACTTTAGGCGCTTTATTAGGGAGTATTTACGGAACTATCTTGGTGCACACATTTGGAATGGATCCTATCTATATCAAAGATTTCATCGTTATTGCAATGGCTGGCTATTTTGCAGCGATCGGTAAAGCTCCGTTGACTGCCGTTATTTTGGTAACCGAGATGGTTGGCTCCTTGAATCATCTGATGCCCCTTGGCTTAGTGGCTCTAGTCGCTTATATCATCAATGACCTATTAGGCGGAAATCCGATCTATGAATCATTGCTTGAACGATTGCTTGCTCATAAACATCCTCCAGTCCTAATGGGGAAAACAACCTTTGAGTTTCCTATCACAGCAGAAAGCTTACTAGATGGCTTGATGGTTCGTGATTTCAATTGGCCGCAGGACATGTTGCTTGTTTCGATCATTCGAGGAAAAAACGAACTATTGACCCACGGAGATACGATCATGCAAATGGGAGATATTTTAGTCATTTTGACAGATGAATCACATCTTTCTTCAGTCAAAAAAGAAATTGCTAAGCGTTCGTATCACCCTGCGCTGAAACAATCTTTTTAAAATAAGTCATCAGGATAGAATCGATCAGTTTGAAAAGAGCAGAAGATCTTGACTATTGCTTCTTAAACTTTTTAAGCTCCCGGTTTATTTTTCGAAAAACATAGTTGAAAAAAGAAGGTGGGACAAATCTAAAATCAATTTTGCTACAGACCATAATTCCGAATAAACGGTGGGAGCAGAAGCAACTCCTTCTTAAATAAGCCGAAATTCACAAAAATTTGAAAAGCAATTTTGTGAATTTTTTCTTATTTCTCGGAGTTAAACACTTCTGTCTCAGCCTCTTTTTTTATACTTATTTTTGGTTTGAAGCATTACTTTCCGATCGGCTAGGACCGTTTTGGAATTTTCCTATAAGTCCTTTTGCTTTTACGATCGGTCAGATTTTTAAACTATGGTTCTTTAAGGTTCCATCCACGAAAAGGCATCCAATTGTAACGTCATCGTAAAGACTGGAGAACTTTTCGACACCGAATTCGAAGTCAATGTGCCACCATATCCAAAAGTCGTTGCAGACGGATAATTAGACAATCCATCTGTGGTCAATTTTCCTTCCTTATTTGCTAAAGTAAATAAGTGGATGGGGCTACCAAAATTGATTAGTGTGCCGTTTGAAATCAGGATCTCATCTATTGTTGCTGCGGGTGATGTCAGAGTCAAAGCAGAGATATCAGCAATCGACTCGTTATTTGTTTGAACAAAATTGGTAATCGAAACATCTACCGGACGACTGGAATTATTCGTAATATTATAAGTTGGCGATTGGATCTTTTTTTGACCATTGATATTATAGAAAATCGTCGCAGTATCCACTGTCACGTTGAGCTAATCTTCACGGCTTTCGTTGATTTCTTCCATTCGTTCACGGTCTACTCCTAATGATCCATTCACTTGGATATCCGCATGTTCTTTCTCGTTTATTGCTTCCGCTTGAGTGACTATTGGCATTGTGCCTCCGATAAAACTGCCTACTAATAATAAACGAATCAACAGTCTTTTCATCCACTTATCCTCCCTATTCGATCGTTAAATTGACTCCTGCGGCAACTTGTCCCTTTTTTTCTTTCGTAATTGGATCATAGAGACTAAACAGTGCAACAGATGGATACTCTCCTTTTTTCAAATTTTGTTCCAAAGTCACTTCTTTTACTTCATAACCAGGTTCAATTGCTCCAGAAGTATAAATAAGTCGGTCGGTTGTTTTCTCCCGAATCTCCACATTGATAGGGTAACTATTTTTGCTTGGATTTTTGATCTTCAAATTTCCTTTTAACGTTTGTTCAGAGAATTTTGCTTCTGGCGAAATAACCAAATTGAATTTGCTTTTATCCAGTACTGATTGCGCAAGCTTTGTCATTTCTTTATCGGATATTTTTTGCGCATCTTTTTGTTCAGGTAAAAACTCACCGCTTACAACAGCCACTTTTTCTGTTTTTCCTTGAACATGATGCTGAGAAATGAACCAAGTAATAGCCAGTAGAATTGTGACGAACAAAATACCGATAACGTGTTGCTTGCGATTATTTTTCAATCTTTCCATAATTTATCCTCCTATACAATGAACAACGTGGCAATCTCATACTTGATAAAGTCCATATAATTGTGTAAAAGATAAAAGGCCATGTAACAGCCCTTTTACGGTACAATGTTTTTAACCACAA
>NZ_QPTY01000069.1:0-4430 GCF_005236045.1 Enterococcus sp. VV15 | reverse complement strand
ATATAAGAAAACCCGAAAAGAAGGCACTCTCTTCGGGTTTTCGGTCTGTACTGAAATCAAGGTATTATTGGGAATCCCAGCTTAAATCATAGATACCGTAAGGGATTTTATTCTTTATTTAAAACTTTGCAACAGAACCAAGGAGATAATAAAAAAGATGATCCCGTTGTCCTAGCTAAAAAAGCAGCAACAGAAGAACAAGCGGGCCAATCTGGTTATTCATACAGGATGATACTTGGAAGTGAAATTATGAATAACAACTATGAAATATAGAGTATGTAAATAGCATGTCTATAAAAAATAAAGTAGTAAATTAATCATAATCTTTTCAACAACAGGAATAGTCAAGTTAGACTGTTCCTGTTGTTTCTTTATTTTCCTTATCATCTTCAACTTTTTCAAATACTGCAAATACAAAATATCAATATAACTTATTCGTTCTATCAATCAGTTCCTAATATCTACTCATCAAAATGAAATTTCAAACTAATCTCATCATAGTATTCTTTTCGTCGATTGTAAAATTAAGCTAGACAACTAAAAAGATCATTTGTGCTACACTCAAAATAGTTCCGACCAAAGAATTATTAAGGAGTGAGTACAAATGACCTACACCCATCTTACAACAGACGAACTGGTAATCATAGAGTCTTATTTCAAAAATAATCAATCCGTTGCCAAAACTGCGCAATGCTTAGGACGTGCGTGACAAACGATTCATAACGTGTATCAATTTTTGAAAACTGGTGCTACGATACTGAACTACTATCAACAATACAAAGAAAACAAAAAACGCTGCGGTAGACGCTCGATTGCTTTACCAGAGGAACAAAAAGAATATGTTCAAAAGAGGGTTGTTCAAGGGTGGACACCGGATGTGATTGTCGGCCGCTCGGAAATGAAACTTGATTGTTCAGTCCGTACACTGTATCGAATGTTTCAAACTGGCGCATTTAATGTGCGTGATTTGCCTATGAAAGGCAAACGAAAACCAAATGGACACCAAGAAAAACGTGGGAAACAAGCTTTTCGGCGCAGTATACATGAGCGCATCAAGGAGCATCCAGAATTTGAAAACGAGTTTGGCCATCTTGAAGGAGACACTATTGTCGGTCGAAAACACAAAAGTGCTGTTATTACATTGGTGGAACGTTTGTCAAAAGTGATTATTACATTGAAGCCAGCCGGTAGACAGGCAATGGACATTGAAAATCGAATTAATCATTGGTTTCAAACGGTTCCTAAACATCTGTTTAAATCAATTACGTTTGACTGTGGGAAAGAATTTTCAAATTGGAAAGCTATGGGAAATCAAAATGATATTGATATTTATTTTGCGGATCCAGGCACCCCGTCACAACGCGCTCTAAATGAACATTCAAATGGATTATTACGTCGTGATGGATTAGTTAAAGCCATGGACTTCAATGAAGTATCAGAATCATTTATAGAGTACAGAAAACATTTTCTGTACTCTATTTTGTCTTCTTTTAAATTTTCAATAGATTATATCTATTGTGAATTTTGTAGAGGGTCAGAAACTTAATAGTTTTTGACACATAAACAAAATCGCGATATAATGGGGTTGAGAGTGTTTCATAAACTTATGTCATAAAGTTAAGGAGATTTCGCATGATTTTAGAGAATAAATTGGGATTAACCAATCAAGTTGAGTTGGCTAAGGTTGAAGAAAAACTCAGTAAACAAAAAGCGAAAGAATTGTACGATTGTGGAAAAATAAATGAAATCGAAGTTGGTACATTTAAAGGTTTATCTGAAATTCATGAATTTCTATTTTCGGATATTTACGATTTTGCCGGAAAAATCCGATCGGTCAATATTGCAAAAGGAAATTTTCGATTTGCACCAGTTATGTATTTAGAACATTCGTTACAGCATATTGATCAGATGCCACAAACTTCTTTTGAAGAGATTATCAAGAAATATGTGGAGATGAATATCGCTCACCCATTTCGAGAAGGAAATGGCCGAAGTACTAGAATTTGGCTGGATCTCATTTTAAAGGAAGAATTGCAAAAAGTTGTAGATTGGAACTTAATCGATAAAGCAGACTATCTTTCTGCAATGGAGCGAAGTCCCATAAACGATTTGGAAATACGCTATCTAATTTCCAATGCTCTGACTGATAAAATTGACGATCGCGAGTTATATATGAAAGGAATCGATGTCAGCTATTTCTATGAAGGGTATTCTGAGTATACGATAGATGATTTGTAAAAGTAGGTGGACCAAATGACGAAATATGGATATGCACGTGTCTCAACCGCTTCTCAAAGTACAAAAGAACAAATTCAACAGTTGCTTGAGAACGGCGTAGAGAAGAAGAATATTTTTTCAGAAAAATTTACGGGTACAAAACGGGATCGGCCAAAATTCAATCAGCTGTTGGCTGGTCTGAAGCCTGGAGATGAAATAGTTGTTACGAAGCTTGATCGATTTGCTCGTAACACGAGAGAAGCATTAGAGATCATTGAACCTTTACTCGATGATAACGTAACGATCAAGGTTTTGAATCTAGGAACGATTGAAAATACGTCCATGGGGCGAATGGTGACACGGACGTTGTTGAGTGTAGCAGAAATGGAACGTGATATGATTGTGGAACGTACCCAAGAAGGAAAAATGTTTGCAAGAAAGAATAATCCTAATTTCAGAGAAGGACGTCCGAAAGCAACAATCACACCGAAGAAGAGGCACGCATATGAACTGCTTACTTCAGGTAAATCGTATAAGGAAGTTGAAGCTATAACCGGTTTCAGTCGCAGTACGCTTTTTAGAATAAAGAAGAAAATTGAAGAAAGTTAAAAAAGAAGTCTCAGCGAACCAGACAGGTAAATACTTAATGCGTTCTAGATATGAGTCTATTAGCATGTTGTGAAATATAATATTTTTTTATTTACTTGATTTCTGCTCAAAAAATGTGTATGGTAACTGTAAAAGGTAAAGTAATTAAAGGTATGCTAGCCACGCTTACTATATTAGGATACCATCATATATTTATAATGAACGATTTGTTCGTCTACCAAACAACACATATCGTTCAGCGTAAGTCACGTTTAGGAACGTGGCTTTTTTAGTGTTATTATCGATAAATAATCTATTGACTCTATTGATTTTATCTCCATATCCCTACGGTGTTGATTGTCTTTAGATCTTTCATTTAAGAACCAAATAACTATCATAAAAATCAGCACTGCTGCTAAGGTTCTGTTGCAAAGTTTTAAATAATTTGATTTGTCAAATTAAGCTAGACAAAATATCTTCATTCATGTAACTCATAAATACTTCCAGGGGTGTTTGATAATCCAAGGACTTTCGTGGAATATTGTTTCTCTTATTCGCCACTGAAGAGATAAAAGCTTGGTCGACTTGATTAAAATCCATGTTTTTTGGCAGACCATCTTTTCGCAGCAAGCCATTGGAATTTTCATTCAGTGCTCGTTGCGAAGGAGTCCCTGGATCAGCGAAATAAATAGCGATGTCATGTTGGTTACTTAAAGCCTTCCAATTAGAGAATTCTTTCCCACAATCAAAGGTAATGGATTTAAATAAATGTCTGGGAATCGATCCAAACCAGTGGTTCAGAGTATTCTCAATATCGATCGCCTTGCGCCCCTCGGGCTTCAAGGTGATGATGATTTTCGATAGACGTTCTACCAAAGTTATGACAGCACTCTTATGATGAATGCCTACAATGGTATCGCCTTCGATATGGCCGAACTCTTCTTTAAATGTCGGGTAATCAGTTTCTCTTTCAACGATATTCCGTTTAAAAGCCTGTTTTCCTCGGCGTTCTTGATGTCCATTTGGTTTCCGCTTACCCTTCATGGGCAAAGTCGATTCATCGAACACCTTTTCCTTGAACTGGCGATAAAGGGTTCTTACGGAACAGCTGATTGGTTTCTCTTTACGCCCAATGATAACGTCTGGCGTCCAGCCTTGGGCAATTTTTTCTTTAATGTAGGACTGTTGTTTCTTTGGCAAGACGATGTTTCGTCTGCCACACCGTTTCTTATTTTCTTTATACTGTTGGTAGTATTCGAGGGCCGTATGGCCTTCTTTCAAGAAATTAATGACGTTATAAATCGGTGTTCGAGATCGTTTCAGGTACTCAGCAATTTTCACAATTTTGATGTTTTGGTGGTAGTAAGACTCTATCATCACCAGTTCATCCGTGGTAAGATGGGTGTAGGTCATTCGTGATCACTCCTATGTTTTCTTTAGTCGGAATTACATTTTGAGTGTAGCACGAATGGCTTATTTATTTGTCTAGCTTAATTTTACAATCGGCGTAAAGAATAAAATCCCTTACGGTATCTATGATTTAAGCTGGGATTCCCAATAATACCTTGATTTCAGTACAGACCGAAAACCCGAAGAGAGTGCCTTCTTTTCGGGTTTTCTTATAT
>NZ_QPTY01000068.1:0-5005 GCF_005236045.1 Enterococcus sp. VV15 | reverse complement strand
ATGAGGAAAGAGAAATTAAAAATAATGGAGTCATTATTAATCCAGAAGCTTTTGAAAGTTTACCAGTCATTACATTTAATAAAACCACTAGTACAGAAGACAGTCATATTTATATCAATGGACAACAGTTCCAAATCGCAAAAGAGGCGGGTGAGGGAATGATCACACTTGATTGCGAGAATGGTATTGCCTATAAGAATGGTGTCAATGTTACAAAGTATTGTTTATTAAATAGTGATGGATATCAACCGTTAGTGTTAAATCCTGGAAGAAACCAAATCAGTTATACCTATATTGATCAATTAAAAATCAAACCAAAATGGAGGACATTAGCAGTATGAGTGTAATTATTTTACATGAAAAAGATGAAACGAATTGGCACTCATTAGGGTTAGGACCGTTGACTGAAGCAATTTCTCCAATGGTGACGAGAGAACGAAACGGGATTTATGAATTAACTTTTCAATACCCTGTATCTGGCAAACTTTTTAAAGAGTTAAAGAGTGGTTTTTGGATCGTAGCAGATGCAGGACCAACACAAGTAGCCCGTAGTCAGCGTTTTGAAATTGCAAGAATTACAAAGCCAATCAATGGGATCGTGACGGTTTATTGTGAACACTATCGTTATAAACTGTTGAGATCTATAGTTAAAATAGGAACAAAATTTACCGGTATTACGGCACAAGCCGCTCTTAATCAATTAGGAATACAAATGGAACCAAAAAGCGATTTTAGTTTTTATAGTGACGTCGTTACTAAATCATCTATCGATTTTTCAGATCCTTCAAAGTTTCAGAATGCACAAGCTGTATTAGGTGGTGTATCTGGGTCAATTTTAGATAATTTTGGTGGAGAATATCTGTTTGATAATCATCAAGTAAAATTATTATCTGAAGCAGGGAAACGAACGAATATCGTTATTGCCTACGGCAAAAATTTAACTGATATTTCACAAGAAGAATCAATTGAAAGTACGTATACCTCCGTTTATGGTTGGGCAAAAACGGGAACAGGAGAGAATGAGAAATTAATTATTCTACCTGAAATTTATATTGATAGCGACTATGTCCACAACTATTCAGAGCGCCGTATTCAAATGGTAGATTTTAGTGACAATGAACCCAAAGATGTTGATGCATTACGAAGTTTAGTGAAATCGTATATTAAGAATAATCGAGTGGGAATTCCGAAAGTAAGTATTCAAGCAAGTTATGTTGATTTAGCAAGTTCTACACTAGATGAACAATTAAAGAATCTTGAAATGATTGACTTATGTGATTGGATTACAATCACATTTAATCAGTTGAATATAAATACTTCTGCACAAATTATTAAGACTGTTTGGAATGTAGCATTGGATCGTTATGAATCAATTGGATTAGGAGATGCTCGGACTGATTTTGCACGTATCATTTCTGAATCAAAGAATGAAACAGAAAAGATCATAGAGAAAGTTACGTGGCTTGATGAAGCACAAAAAGAAGCATCTGATATTATAAAAAATCCAGGGAAGGGTCATGTAGTTATTTATCCTTCTTTAGCAGATCCACAAGAAATTTTAATTATGGATACGACAGATGTGAGAACAGCTAAAGATGTTTGGCGCTGGAATGATGGTGGTTTAGGCTTTAGTTCAACTGGTTACAATGGGACTTATGGTTTAGCTATGACATCTAATGGGGCGATTGTTGCCGATAGGATTACTGCAGGTACATTACGAGCAATTGACATCATTGGTGTAGCTATCAGAGGTAGTTCAATAGTATCTGAAAATGGCGATAGTCAGATTGTAATTGATGATGGAGCCATTAAAAATTTATGGAAAGGAAATCTTTTTTCTGAAACGACCGGCGGCGCCTTCCGTCTGTTTAAATCCAATGGAAAAGATGTTTTAGGTGGTTTATATCGTACATTTCATGAGGCAACTAACAGAGAATATTTAAATTTATCTGCTTATCCTGGGACGGATCTATGGCTTGGTAGATATGATCGTGATACAGATGGGCATATTGGTTCTTTAAAAGTAGATGGCAATACAGGAGAAATCAGCTTATCACAAACTACTCTAGCTACAGATATGAACGGAGATAACAAAGCTATTCGTAATATTTGGTTAACGGGATTAAAAGTCCCCAATAATTCTCCCGTCAATTTTTATTCTTCTTTAAATATGAATGGTTATCCTATCCTAAATCAATCAGATATTCGATTAAAAGAAAATATTGTTCCTTCGGAAATTGATGGGATTGAAGAAACAAAAAAACTAAATTTTGTAGAGTTTAATCGTAAACAAGATTACCAAAATAAAAATAAACAAGCACAACCAAATAAAAAAAGAGAGCTAGGATTGATTGCACAATATACACCTTTTCTGTGTTCAGATATTGATCAACAAGAAGATAACTATTTAAGAATTGATGTAAATAAACAAATCATGCTGAATAGTTTAACAAATAAGCAATTAATTCAAAAGATTGAAGTACAAGAGAAACGTATAAAAAAATTAGAAAAAATTATTGAAGGGATTGTAGAAAATGAGCAATAGAAGTATAAATTTGGATTTTTCTAAAACTCCAGTAGCACCAGTTATTATTTATGGAAGAGTTGGAGATAATGGGTTACAGACAATTACTGTACATTTGAGTAATTTTAATGAACCAATGGATTTAAGAGACGGAGTTCTTGCGTTTGAAGGATTGATTTCAGACGGCCAGAAAAAAATTATAGATTCCGAAGGAATCACAGCAGATCCTGAAAAGTTGATTGAAGGGACATTTGAGTACACATTTCCTAGCGCAGCATTTTCTATGGAAGGAATATATAAACGAGCGTATTTTTCTTTTCAAAAAGAAGGTAAAAGAAATACAACCGGTGATTTCAAGATCATTGTTTTAGGAAATACAGATATTGATGTGGAAGAGGCGGAATCGATTATCACAGAATACAATAAGTTGATTGATCAACTTAATGAACTTTATACTCAAACTACTGAGAAAGTTACTGGAGAGTATGAGCAATTCCATCAACAGGTTACGGAAAGCGTGACTGAAATCAATGAATTAATTAACAATACGAAGATCGATTTGCAAGGTTTAAAAGATAAGGTAGCTGAACTGAAACATATAGTTGAAAACTTAGAGAATTTATCCGTCGTGTATAGTGATAGTATTAATTTTGGAAACTATGATTATTCGGGGAATCCTAATATTGCACCTTTAATCAATGATAACAACGTGATGTCTTTACTTAATACTGTGACAAAAGTAACGCCTAAAGGTACGTATGCCACAGCAGAAAAAATCGCAGATGGCGACTTATCAGTAGGGGTAGGTATGATTCCATGGTCAAGATATGATTTTACTCCACTAACAGTAGGTAAGCAATACACTTTAACTATTCCTATAAGAATAAATGAAGACTACACTGGCGATATTTCAAAATTATATATTAGACTACGCTGTTCAAATGAAGATGGAGGTGTTTTAGTAAGCACAAAACTTATTCCAACTAACACCTCTAAAGCAGAGTTCGTAAATATTTCAACTACCTTCACTGTTCCATCTACAGTGAAAAAATCAAATAATTGGTATTGTCAAGTTGGTAGTTATGGTGACAGTGTTGATACAAGGGGGACTGTAGATATTGGATATGAAGTTAAACTTGAAGAAGGATCAACAGCTACCCCATACCAGCCTAACTTGCTTGACGCACCATACTATTTAAGTAAAACGCCGTTGGGTGAAAATATTGCAGACCCTGCTGTACAATTCCCTATTAAAACGAGTGCATATAACGTATACCAAAAGGATATGAAAGAACCGTTTACGGCTGGTCAAACATATACGTTAACTATTAAAGCTACTAAAGCATCTACTCAAACATTTATGGTCTACAATGAAGGCATTGGAGATTTTTATTATGGTAATTTAAAAACAATTGAAGGGCTTTCTGACATGTGGTTACTAACATTTACACCACAAAAAGTCAGCGCTACGTTCCCTAAGCGCTTAACTATTATTCAGTACCCACAATCAACATTAGGCGCATGCCAAATTGACTGGTTAAAAATCGAAAAAGGAGATACACGAACACCAAATATCCAACAATACAAATATTTTGGTACAGGAATTAAAGATAGTGACGATCCAAATGACTTTGTATGGGATTTGACTCCTGAATATATAGAAGCGAATTTTGCTAAGGAAACAGATGTAAAAACAAACACCAATAACATCAAAATGTTAATTGATGATTTAAGAGTAGTGACGGCGAATGTTGCTTGGATGAAAAATAATACCTATGTTTTAGGAAAATGGCAAGATTTACCATTAGCAGGAGGCTATCAAGGGGGAGATGGAACTATTCCTAAGTATCGAATTGATACAATAGATGGTCATAAAAAACTATCATTCAGTGGTGCAGTAACCACAACAAATAATACATTGCCTAGCCAATCACAACAACATGCTATTTCTACACTACCAAAGGAACTTATTCCTTCTGATACTAAAATGGGCATAGGACCAACTAATTTATTGAGTACTTCATGTAGAATAGCTGTCACTAGCGCAGGAAATCTATATGTAGGAAATGACAGTGGCAAAGATGTTAAATATTGTTATTTAGACACATTTTCATATTGGTTAGATTGAAGAATATAAAACCATTTAGTAGCGTACTCAAATGAGTACGCTTTTTATTTTTATGAAAGGAAGAAAATAAGTGAATACAATGATAGAACTGTTGAAAAATCAACTTTTAAAAATGAGTCATGACGGTAGTTGGGTATTTGGTGCAGTTGGTGGGGGAATTTCTTTTGTGTTTCCTGATTGGATTACATCAAAGAAATTAGGTATTGAGCATGCGGTTGTTATTGGAATATTATTAGCAGTTTTTCTTATGGAATGGGCTGTGGGGTCTAGTTTAGCCAAACTATCGACAAGTAAAAAGAAAAATAGTACGACTCTGATCGATTCAGCTATTCGAGATTTTATAATCTTGGTGA
>NZ_QPTY01000067.1:0-5035 GCF_005236045.1 Enterococcus sp. VV15 | reverse complement strand
AATCGATAATACAGAAGATGACAATGACGACGATATTAATTTTTAGGAGGAGAAATAATGAATCTCATTACACAATACAGTGACATCATCCTCAAGAAAATCATGATGAAGATTCAGAAAGACAAAAAAGCAAAAGAACGAGCTGAAATAGTCAAATTGGAAATGGCTGAAACAGGATCAGGAGTTCGAACATCGAGGCATTGGAAAGCAGCAGCAAACATTGAATTTTATTACAACGAAATTCAAAAAGGGTTCGATCAGATGCGTGAGCTGGATCGGCAAACAAATTGGAGCAAGAAAATTCATCAAGATCGTTTCAAGTTTGTAGAAAAGTATATAGAGATACTGAATGAGTATTTCGAGGAGGACTAGATGTTTAATTCAATGTTAGCGTCAATTCACTTTGTATTCTATATAACGATATTTGTAGCTATATTAATTAATACGATAAAAAGCGGTTTTTTAACACCAATCGGCACAATTTTAACATTAGCTTCATTTGTTACAAGTTGTATTATCCAACTTAAATATATAAAGGAGAATGAATAATGGACGAACTAATCACAAAAGTAGAGCAGTGGGCTAAAGATAAGGGATTGGATCAAGCTGATTCCAGCAAGCAAATGTTAAAAACGATCGAAGAGATTGGGGAAGTTGCCGCTTCTCTAGCTAGAAAAGATGAACATGGTTTAAGAGACGGAATTGGAGACGTAGTAGTAACCTTGATTATTTTAGCTATACAAAACGATATGGATCTGTACGAATGTCTGAACCAAGCATACAACGAAATCAAAGGACGCACAGGGAAAATGGTAGATGGTGTATTCGTGAAGTCGAGTGATTTGGAGGAAGCGTGATGGCAACTAAAAAAACATATACAGCTGAAATTACATGTGATGTTTGTAAAAAGAAAAAAATTATCCATGAAGGTGAGTCAAAAAACTTCTTAACTGTTAGTTGTGCTGTTAGAGAAATAGGGCATAGAGACGAGTATGGAAATTTTCATGAAGAAGATAAGCAAACATTGTTAGTTAAAGATTTAGATTTATGCCCAGAATGCAGGGAGAGAGCTTATACAAAGATAATTGCTGAAACCTCTCAAGCTTATTGTCTAGACTATCATTATTCGTTTTTTTAAGTAATAAAGAACAGGAGGAAGCGGAATGAAATACGAAATACCACTAAGCGAAGCAGACGTCCAGTCAATTATTAACGGTCGGGAGGTTAATAAAAAGCTTCCTGAGGGTACTGAATTAGTCATCAGACAGAGTTATTTGAAAGATATGGTAGCACCTGTATTAATTGATCGTTTTAACGTGACTGATTCTGTGGTAGAGAACCACTTAAAAGAATTTCGATCAAGTATAGACAACACTTTCAGATTAGGGAGTTGATTGAAAATGAACACCAGACACCGCAGAGTAGCAAAACTAAGAAAACAGGAACTGAATGTACTAAAGGCAAAGTTTGAAAAAGAATACGGAGTTTCAGTAGAAGAAGCATATAAAGTAGTAAGTCAGTGTGTTGCTGATGCGAGTGAGACTATTCGTAAGTTTGGGATTTTGATATTAAATGATGATCGTAAATGGGAGGAAATGAGATGAAACTAAAAGACGGATTTTACTCCAGCAGCCACGGCATCGGCGGTTTAATGCTAGATATGCCGACAAAGAACCCTAAAACACGTAAGAAACCAAAATTCAAAGTCGGTGACATGGTTCGCTGCGAAGCAGAAGGGTTCATCTACCCATTTCGTGGATATGTAGAACACGTCTATAATCACTCAGCAATCATTCGTATTGAAAACACGATGGAATGTGATAAGTGGTTAGCGAAAAGCAAAGAGAATTTAGCTGTAGCGAGATTGGTGGATATTGAACTAATAAATGACAAATAAAAAAGCCGGATCGCTCCGACTGATGTAATAAATCCGACAAGTTTATTATATCACATAAAAGGAGCGGTTTGACTTGATGAAATTGTTACGAGAGGTAGATTTCAAACAGACAAGATGCAATGCGAGAGATGTGCTGAAAAACTTTCGGCGTTTGGAGCGGATGGCAGGTCGCTCTTTGATAGATATTAAGTCTCCTATCATAACCGATATGCCGAAAGCACCGAAGCATGGCAATAAGACAGAAGACGCGATCATTCAGATGATGGATATAGAAGCTGAAAGAGATGCGATTTTAGCAGCCTTGATGGCTCTTAGTCTGATTAGCCGTCAGATACTCTACTATAGCTTTTGTGACGTAAATAAGCACTCTAATTATGAAATAGGGCAATTGATACGAGGATACGGTGAAAAGAATGTAGAGAAGCTGAAATCTATCGCGCTGATCGAATTTGCAGAAGCATATAAAAAAGGCGTGTTAGTTCAGTATCGTTGATTTTGTAGGGTTTTTGTAGGGATAGTGTAGGGTTTTTGAGCGGTTTAACGTGATATTATGATAGTGTCGAAAGATTAGGAAACAGGACTTCGACAAATAAACGAAGGGAGGAAATCTCCCTCATCGGGTTATTAAACTTCTTCTTGATAGACAGCAGTAGACAATAAAAATAAAGGATGTGAACTCAACTCCTCCTAAATCTTTGTTGTTTATCAGCTACTGTTGTCTATCTATTAATTATGTCGTTGTGGCGGAAAGGGTAGACGCTAAGCATGCGTGCTAGGTCAATGCTTCGGCAACCATGCAATGTTCGATTCATTGCCAGCGACTTAGAAAACTAGATCACTCAACGAGCGATCTTTTTATTTTGCACAAAAGGGGGTAACAACAATGTATAGACCACAATACTTAGAACAGAAGTATGAAGTAATCACTGTTCATAAAGGTAATGGCGAAAAAGTATATGAGTATAGGAGACTAATAAAGAGCGATACATATAAACGAAAGGAAAGCAATGAAGTTATTCCTTTTCGCAGAAGGAGAAAGGTCAAATGAGAAACTACTGGTACGTGTCATTATCTAATAGATATCCGCAACCAAATGATAATGATCCAATTAGAATAGTTCGATCAGTACAAATCAAAAAGAAGTATTCTGTCATAGAGATGATTAGAGAAGCAGAACCGAAAGAAATTGATGCGTGCAAACTCGTTTATTGCGGTCATGGATTCTTTGACGAACCAAATATTCAAAGTAACATCAACAAGAATTTGAGGGATTAGAATGCAAATCGAAATAATGAAGTTGGCAGACTTGAAAACTGCTGATTATAATCCAAGAATCAAACTTACTCCAGGAATGGATGAGTATGAAAAACTAAAACAATCTATTCTCGAATTTGGCTTTGTTGATCCGCCTATTTTTAACAAACGAACAGGAAATCTCGTGGGCGGTCATCAGCGTGTCACTGTAGCTAAAGATTTAGGTTTGTGTGAAGAGATAGAAGTATCGGTAGTAGATTTACCACTCGACAAGGAAAAAGCGTTAAACATAGCTCTCAATAAGATTAGTGGCCGTTGGGATGATGACAAACTGGCTTTGTTATTAAAAGAGTTAGATGCTGATATTCTTGATTTATCTGGCTTTGTTGAAGATGAGATACAAGACGTTATCGAACAATATGATATGAGATTGGATATGGAAAACGAAGCAATAGATGATGAATTTGAGATTGAGCTTCCAGAGAAACCTAAAGCAACATTAGGTGATATTTACCAACTAGGTAATCATCGATTAATGTGTGGTGATAGTACAAATAAAGAGCATATCGAATTATTGATGGACGGAGATAAAGCAGATCTTCTCATTACCGATCCGCCGTATAATGTAAATTACGAAGGAAAAACAGAAGATTCGTTAAAAATTCAAAACGATAATAAGACTTCTAGTGAATTTTATGAGTTTTTAAAAAGTGCCTTTGATTCAGTAGCTGATTATCTGAGAGAGGGGGCTTCTTTTTATGTATGGTATGCATCATCAGAAGTTGTGAATTTTGTTAGTTCACTAGTAGATACTAACTTCTTAGTAAAACAAGAATTAATATGGTTCAAAAATTCTCTCGTATTAGGTCGTCAAGACTACCACTGGCAGCATGAACCTTGTTTATATGGTTGGAAAAATGATGGTAGCCATATGTGGTATGGAGATCGAAAACAAACAACGATTCTTGAGTTCGATAAGCATTTAGCGAATAAAGAACATCCTACTATGAAGCCTATCCCTTTATTTGATTACCAAATTAAAAATAGTTCGAAAAAAGGCGATAAAATTTTAGATATGTTTGGTGGAAGCGGCACTACAATGATTGCTTGTGAACAAAATGATAGACATGCATATCTAATGGAGCTAGACCCTCGGTATGTAGATGTAATCGTTAATCGATGGGAAGAATTTACAGGTAAAAAGGCAATTAAGATAAACTAAACAAAAAGAAGCCGAGTGCGCTAACACTCGACTACTTCAACGAGGACACTAAGCCCCCGAAGACACAGAGAATTCCCACGCGTGGTTTTTCTACACCCTCTGTGTCTTTTAGCATTTTATCAAATGCGGGGTGCTTACACAATGGAAAACGAAAACTTTGATTTAGATTATGAGATCGAAAAAGCTATGGAAAAAGCAGAATCAATTGAAGAATATAAGAAAATTATTCGAGTAGCTTTAGGAAAATGGCTTAAAAATCTCCAATCAGGACAAATCAAGTTAGACAAAGTTTCCGATTTAAAGATATTGATTGAAGCTGATTTAATGCTAAAAGATATTGAAAATTAGAAAACAAAACTCAACCTAAACAGAATGTGAGGTGGTGTGTATTGAATGGCAAGAAAGCGTGATCCAAGACGTGATGAAGCCAAAAAGATTTGGTTAGAATCCAACGGAGAAAAGCAATTAAAGGATATTGCAGATGAACTAAATGTTTCAGATTCTCAAATTAGAAAATGGAAATCAATAGATAAATGGAGTGCTGAATTGAAAGGTAATGTTACCAATGCAAAAGGTAACGTTACTAATCAAGGTGGCGCACCTATCGGCAATCAGAATGCCATAGGGAATAAAGGAAATAGCCGAGCATCACCGCCAGTTGG
>NZ_QPTY01000066.1:0-5147 GCF_005236045.1 Enterococcus sp. VV15 | reverse complement strand
TGTGGATTGCACTATTTGTCTTTATGCTTGTAGTAATCTCAAACGCTAATTTGTTTGTAGGTTGTTTATTTGCAGGGCTGATTACTTTGTTAAGTTTGTTAGAAGATTTTACAAAGAAAGAAGGCGCTAGGCATGAATGATTTTAGTACGGCATTAGACAATTGGATAACTACTCCTGATAACGGAGTTCCTCAATATGAAGCACCAATCGATGAGGAGGGTGAAGATGAGTCATTTTGAAGGACATGATTTGGAATGGATCACGAAAAAAATCGAGGAATTGGAACAAGCGAAGAAACATTGGATTGATCAATATGATCTTGAAATTGCACAGCTAACAGAAAGAAAACAACGTGTATGCGCAGATTTACAAAAAGAAATTGATGAAGCAGTAGCTATCCAAAGACAATTGATGGGAAATGCAGAACTAGTCGAAACCAAAAGCTTTGTTTTGACGATGAAGCCTGTAGATTTGCGTAAGCCATCGCAATTTAAATTACAACCATCCAAAGTAAAAGAAGAGAAAGAACAGTTTATTCAATACCTTCGAAACGAACATCCTGAATTAGTCAAAGAATCAACTGAATACAAACCAAAGCAACTAGACATCAAGAAGTTGATTGCTGACGGTGTGTTTCAACTAACGGATGATCTTCGAGTAATAGATGAGAATGGTTGTTATATTCCGAATCTAACAGTTGATATCAAAGAGCCAGAAGTAAAAGTGAAGGTGAAACAATCATGAAATTCTATCCGAATGGAACAGTACCAAAACAAGCGAATATGTACTTTATCTACGGTGATGGTGGTACAGGGAAAACTTCACTAGCGAAACAATTTGAAGGAAACAAAATGCTTTTTAGTTTTGATTTATCAACGAACGTATTAATTGGAGAAAAAGATATCTCTGTTGTTCAGTTAGAAAGTGGAGATGCACCGAATATCCAATCTTTAATTGATCAATGGGTATTAAAAGCATTGAGTAAACCAGAATACGAAGTGATTATCTTAGACAATATGACTGCGTTACAAAATTTAGTACTGGAAAATATTGACGGAGCTTCACGAGACGGACGTCAAAATTATCAGAAATTGCAACTATGGTTCAGACAATTAGGAACAAAATTAAGAGAGAGCAACAAAACTATTTATGCAACTGCACACCAAGTTGACAATGGTGCTAGCGGATTAGATGGTAAAGGGCGTTTTAGTCCAGATATGAATGAAAAAACTTTTAATGCTTTTACCTCAATGTTTGATTTAGTCGGTCGTATCTATATTGATGATGATAAACGTTTGATTGATTTAAATCCAGAAAACGGGAATCATGCGAAAAATAGAATCGATGATCGCAAGCTTATCGAAGCGAAGGAACTAATAAATAATCATCAGGAAGAAGGAATTTAATATGGCACTATTTGTAGTAGATTCACAAAATGTTTTAGGTAAATCAGTAAAGGAAGCAGGAAGTTACAATGTGAAAATTCTTCCTGACTCTGAGTATAAAAAAACAAAAGAAAAAAATAAGGATATGGCTACATTTAATTATGAAGTGATCGACGGAAAATATAAAGGTGGAAAAATTCTTTACAACAATGTTGTGTGGGATAACGAAGATATTGAACTTTCTACTAAACGATTTAATACGATTTTAACTGCAATTGGAGTACCGGACGGAACAGCAATTGATAGCATTCAACAATTAGTTAATGCAGCAAAGGGTAAAACGTTAAATATTACGGTTGATTGGGAACATAGTGATTATAACGATCGATGGAATTTATCTGTTAAAGCTTATAACAAACTTGATGAAGAAGGAAGTAAGCCTAACGGTGTAGAGCGTCCTAACGGTAAAGAAGCAAACAAAAACACATTTGCGCAATCACATTCAAATGATCCATTTGCAAGTAGTTCTACGATTGATATTTCAGATGATGACTTTCCCTTTTAATCAACAAACGACATTATTTGATTCAATGAATCCACCATTATAGCGAGAGATTTTTCTCTCGCTTGTCTAAGGAGGTGATAGTGTGGCGAGGCCATATAAACAAGGCGTTGACTATTACTCACTAGATGTTGATTTTTTGAAAGACATTAAGTACCGAAAAATTCGTAGGTCGTGTGGATCACAAACTTGTGAAATACTACTTTGCCTGCTCAGCTATATCTATGGAGACATGGGATATTTCTTGCGGTGGGATGAAGATTCGGCGTTCTTAGTTGCTGACGATGTTGGGGCGAAAGAGGGTCTAGTAGAAGAAGTTGTATCCAAAGCGATTCAAGTAGGATTTTTTGACCGTGAAATGTATGAAAAATACAAAATTTTAACATCAAATGGTATTCAGAAGAGATATAAATTGATGACAACCAAACGAAAAGAAGTATCGATGAAAAAAGAGTATTTAGTTAATGACGGTAATAACTCAGTTAATGGAGGTAATAACCTCACTTCAACTGTAGTTAACGGTGTCGATAATACACAAAGAGAAAAAGAAAGAGAAAGTAAATTAAATAATATATCGCCAACCACGCCAAAAATGGCGAAGTCGGCAGAGTTAGAATCTGATTTTGAGAAACTTTGGAATTTGTACCCAAGAAAAGAACGTAAAGCAGATGCATTCAAAGCATACAAGAAAGCAATCAAAGCAGGTACAACGAACAAAGAAATACAAGATGGCATCGTTGCTTATAATCGATCAGTTGTAAACACAGACAAACAGTATATTGCACAAGGTGGTACTTGGTTTAATCAACAGCGTTGGCAAGACGAAGTAGATAAACCAGTACATCATACACAAGGATTTCAAGATAACTACGACGAGGTGATGAAAGCTTATGAACAATGAGTTAGCGTTAGTTGCCAGTTTGCTAAAAGAGCCAAAATGTCTGACAGAGTACGAAATCAATCCTAAATGGTTCGTTAATAAGTATTGTCAACAAGTGCTAAAAGCTTTGAACAACCTAAAAGGCGCTAGCTATCAATTAAAAGACGTTTACCGTGAAATGCAAGCAATTAACTTGTTAAACAGTGGTACGCTAGAAGACTTAGATACGCTCGTAGGTAATGCGCCAGAAGACGATATAACAGCACATTTAGTCTACTTCGTGAAAAAAGATTATATCGATCGAGAACTTGCCAATACAGCGAAAGAATTTGCTTTAAACAGTACGGAGGGGCTAGCCGAAAAGTTACAGGGATTACTTTCAGAAAAAAACGCGTTAAAGCAGAACAAACCTAACGGCAGATTAGACAATGTTTACCAAGAGTTTTTAGGCTTGATTGACACAGAGAAGCCTTTGTTACAAACATTTGATAAGCTAGATAACTATTTAGGCGGTGGCTTAAGTGGTGGTCAATTAGTCGTGATAGGTGCTAGACCAGCAGTTGGGAAAACAGCTTTAGGAATAAGTATGGCAATGGAAATTTTGCAAAAGAACGAAGGAACAACGGTCGATTTCTTTACACTAGAAATGACTGCATGGCAGTTGACTGCTCGTTTTGTATCTAGAAAAGCAAAGATCAACTCTATCTTGTTTAGAAATCCGCATAACTTGTCTGAAAAGAATCAGCAGATGAGTAAACAGGCGTTCCAAGAAATTATGAAACATGATTTAAGGGTATACGGTGCAGAGTATGAACAATTGAATGATATTAAGCAAGTGATTCGTAAACGAGCAAAAGGTAAAGCTGGTAGATACGTGGCGTTTATTGATTATGCAGGTCTGGTTGGTGTAACTGATAGTCGAAAAACAGAACGACAAGTCATGAATGAAGTGACAAGAACATTGAAATTATTGACTAATGAACTGGACATTACAATCATTCTTTTTGCACAGTTGAATCGTGGAATAGATCAACGAGTAGAAAAGAAACCAACCTTAGCAGATTTAAAAGAGTCTGGCAGTTTAGAACAAGATGCGAATGTCGTTTTGTTGTTATCAAGGAATGAACAAAATGAAAAGATTATTGATTGTCAGATTGCTAAAAATCGTGAAGGAATGACTGGGTGCGTACCGTTCAAATTTATCCCACAGTTTATGGATTTTTCCATCGATTATGACTTTAGATATAGCTAGGAAGTGAGGCCATGTATAAAGAACGAGAAAAATATCGGATGTCTGGTATGGAGTACAAACAAATTTTACAGGAAAACAAATTATACCGTAGCGAACTGGTGCAGTTGCTTGAACAACAAGTAAAGATTTTGCAAGAAAATCAGATGTACGATGAAGCAGAAGAAGCGAAATGGTTGGCTATCGGCATTGCAGAAGATGAGAAGAAGCAAGGATATGGCTATCTTGAGAATGCTAGATATCAACCGGTAAAAGGAGTGATCGCATGAACAAATATCGTAATCGTAAAACAGTTCATCGTGGAATCAAATTCGATTCGGTCGCAGAAGCAGAATACTACGATCTAGCAGTGTGGCAAGCAGAAGCGAACGGATGGAAAGTGAAACTTCAGGAAAGGTTCGAACTGTTGGCAAAATTTGAATTAGAAGGCAAGAAGTACCGAAAAATCGAATATATCCCCGACTTCACGTTTTACAAAAACGGCAAACTTGTCAAAGTCGTAGATGTCAAAGGAATGCAGACGAAAGATTTTAAAATCAAAGCGAAACTGTTCTGCCATCGTTATCAAGTGCCGTTGATATTAGCTAAAAAATATCGGAATACGTTCAAAGAAGAACGGTTTTAACGAGGTGATCCATCATGACAACAGAAGAAGTAATTCAAATGCGAATTCGAAGCATCCGACGTGAGATTGACGATCTGGAACGAACAAAGACAGTGATGGTCAATGAAACGGCGAGAAAGGCAATCGATTTGCACATAGAGAATTTGAGAAGGGAAATTCATAGATTGGAGAGATAACGATGGCTCATTTTGTCATTAAGTATCGTGGGGAAGCCATTAAAGCAGTCTGTTATGAAAATAAGCTTAGGAAACCATCGAAACCTATCAAAGAAAATCAGGCGTGGATGAGAAAAGTCAACAAGAAATGATAGTTAGAAATGAAAAACAATAAATTGTCCGAGAAAGCGGACAAAAAACGGTAAGGAGGATCATCAGTGAAAAACAAAGTCGCATATCGAATGATGCTAGAGCGCTTGAACAGTCGTGCGTGGGAAGAAAATGACGAG
>NZ_QPTY01000065.1:3489-5262 GCF_005236045.1 Enterococcus sp. VV15 | reverse complement strand
TAGACCTTTGAAAACTGAACAAAGTAAGACAAACCAAATGTGTAGGGCGTCTTGATTGATTCAAGACAACAAACATTTTTAACAAGCAAGCAATATGCTAGCAAACAAATTGAGCTTAACAATCGCAAGATTGTTCTAACTTTTATTATGAGAGTTTGATCCTGGCTCAGGACGAACGCTGGCGGCGTGCCTAATACATGCAAGTCGTACGCTTCTTTTTCCACCGGAGCTTGCTCCACCGGGAAAAGAAGAGTGGCGAACGGGTGAGTAACACGTGGGTAACCTACCCATCAGAAGGGGATAACACTTGGAAACAGGTGCTAATACCGTATAACAATCGAAACCGCATGGTTTTGATTTGAAAGGCGCTTTCGGGTGTCGCTGATGGATGGACCCGCGGTGCATTAGCTAGTTGGTGAGGTAACGGCTCACCAAGGCCACGATGCATAGCCGACCTGAGAGGGTGATCGGCCACATTGGGACTGAGACACGGCCCAAACTCCTACGGGAGGCAGCAGTAGGGAATCTTCGGCAATGGACGAAAGTCTGACCGAGCAACGCCGCGTGAGTGAAGAAGGTTTTCGGATCGTAAAACTCTGTTGTTAGAGAAGAACAAGGATGAGAGTAACTGTTCATCCCTTGACGGTATCTAACCAGAAAGCCACGGCTAACTACGTGCCAGCAGCCGCGGTAATACGTAGGTGGCAAGCGTTGTCCGGATTTATTGGGCGTAAAGCGAGCGCAGGCGGTTTCTTAAGTCTGATGTGAAAGCCCCCGGCTCAACCGGGGAGGGTCATTGGAAACTGGGAGACTTGAGTGCAGAAGAGGAGAGTGGAATTCCATGTGTAGCGGTGAAATGCGTAGATATATGGAGGAACACCAGTGGCGAAGGCGGCTCTCTGGTCTGTAACTGACGCTGAGGCTCGAAAGCGTGGGGAGCAAACAGGATTAGATACCCTGGTAGTCCACGCCGTAAACGATGAGTGCTAAGTGTTGGAGGGTTTCCGCCCTTCAGTGCTGCAGCTAACGCATTAAGCACTCCGCCTGGGGAGTACGACCGCAAGGTTGAAACTCAAAGGAATTGACGGGGGCCCGCACAAGCGGTGGAGCATGTGGTTTAATTCGAAGCAACGCGAAGAACCTTACCAGGTCTTGACATCCTTTGACCACTCTAGAGATAGAGCTTCCCCTTCGGGGGCAAAGTGACAGGTGGTGCATGGTTGTCGTCAGCTCGTGTCGTGAGATGTTGGGTTAAGTCCCGCAACGAGCGCAACCCTTATTGTTAGTTGCCATCATTCAGTTGGGCACTCTAGCAAGACTGCCGGTGACAAACCGGAGGAAGGTGGGGATGACGTCAAATCATCATGCCCCTTATGACCTGGGCTACACACGTGCTACAATGGGAAGTACAACGAGTTGCGAAGTCGCGAGGCTAAGCTAATCTCTTAAAGCTTCTCTCAGTTCGGATTGTAGGCTGCAACTCGCCTACATGAAGCCGGAATCGCTAGTAATCGCGGATCAGCACGCCGCGGTGAATACGTTCCCGGGCCTTGTACACACCGCCCGTCACACCACGAGAGTTTGTAACACCCGAAGTCGGTGAGGTAACCTTTTGGAGCCAGCCGCCTAAGGTGGGATAGATGATTGGGGTGAAGTCGTAACAAGGTAGCCGTATCGGAAGGTGCGGCTGGATCACCTCCTTTCTAAGGAATATTACGGAGACTACACTGGTTGTTTTATACTTTGTTCAGTTTTGAGAGGTCTACTCAATGA
>NZ_QPTY01000065.1:0-3308 GCF_005236045.1 Enterococcus sp. VV15 | reverse complement strand
ATTTGTTCATTGAAAACTGGATATTTGAAGTAAATTAAGTAATACAAACCGAGAACACCGCGTTGAATTTGAAGGCTAAACACTTGTTTAGCTGGATAGAGTTTTTTAATAAGTTCAATTGCTTATTTTCTTGATCGGACTTCTATCGCTAGAAGAAAGATCAAAACCCAACCGCAAGGTTGATAAGGTTAAGTGAATAAGGGCGCACGGTGGATGCCTTGGCACTAGGAGCCGATGAAGGACGGGACTAACACCGATATGCTTTGGGGAGCTGTACGTAAGCTATGATCCAGAGATTTCCGAATGGGGAAACCCAACATCTTTTATAGGATGTTACGTTTGCGTGAATACATAGCGCATTCGAGGTAGACGCAGAGAACTGAAACATCTAAGTACCTGCAGGAAGAGAAAGAAAATTCGATTCCCTGAGTAGCGGCGAGCGAAACGGGAAAAGCCCAAACCAATGAGCTTGCTCATTGGGGTTGTAGGACTCCAATATGGTAGTTCTTTCAGATAATCGAATGACTTGGAAAAGTCAGTCAAAGAGGGTAAAAACCCCGTAGATGAAATTTGGAAGGCACCTAGGAGGATCCTGAGTACGGCGGAACACGAGGAATTCCGTCGGAATCCGGGAGGACCATCTCCCAAGGCTAAATACTCCCTAGTGACCGATAGTGAACCAGTACCGTGAGGGAAAGGTGAAAAGCACCCCGGAAGGGGAGTGAAATAGAACCTGAAACCGTGTGCCTACAACAAGTCAAAGCCCGTTAATGGGTGATGGCGTGCCTTTTGTAGAATGAACCGGCGAGTTACGATTGCATGCGAGGTTAAGTCGAAGAGACGGAGCCGCAGCGAAAGCGAGTCTGAATAGGGCGTTTGAGTATGTAGTCGTAGACCCGAAACCATGTGATCTACCCATGTCCAGGTTGAAGGTGCGGTAAAACGCACTGGAGGACCGAACCCACGTACGTTGAAAAGTGCGGGGATGAGGTGTGGGTAGCGGAGAAATTCCAAACGAACTTGGAGATAGCTGGTTCTCTCCGAAATAGCTTTAGGGCTAGCCTCGGATTTGAGAATGATGGAGGTAGAGCACTGTTTGGACTAGGGGCCCATCTCGGGTTACCGAATTCAGATAAACTCCGAATGCCATTCATTCATATCCGGGAGTCAGACTGTGAGTGATAAGATCCATAGTCGAAAGGGAAACAGCCCAGACCACCAGCTAAGGTCCCAAAATATATGTTAAGTGGAAAAGGATGTGGGGTTGCACAGACAACTAGGATGTTGGCTCAGAAGCAGCCACCATTTAAAGAGTGCGTAATAGCTCACTAGTCGAGTGACCCTGCGCCGAAAATGTACCGGGGCTAAACATATTACCGAAGCTGTGGAGTACACCATGAGGTGTATTGGTAGGAGAGCGTTCTAAGGGCGTTGAAGGCAGATCGTGAGGACTGCTGGAGCGCTTAGAAGTGAGAATGCCGGTATGAGTAGCGAAAGACAGGTGAGAATCCTGTCCACCGAATGACTAAGGTTTCCTGGGGAAGGCTCGTCCGCCCAGGGTTAGTCGGGACCTAAGCCGAGGCCGACAGGCGTAGGCGATGGACAACAGGTTGATATTCCTGTACTCGTTGTTTTTGTTTGAGCAATGGAGGGACGCAGGAGGCTAAGGAATGCAGACGATCGGAAATGTCTGTCCAAGCAGTAAGTCTTGATAGGAGTCAAATGCTTCTGTCTATACGGATAAGCTGTGATGGGGAGGGAAATAATAGTACCGAAGTTCCTGATGTCACACTGCCAAGAAAAGCTTCTAGTGAGAAAACAATGACCCGTACCGCAAACCGACACAGGTAGTCGAGGAGAGAATCCTAAGGTGAGCGAGAGAACTCTCGTTAAGGAACTCGGCAAAATGACCCCGTAACTTCGGGAGAAGGGGTGCTGATCTTCGATCAGCCGCAGTGAATAGGCCCAAGCGACTGTTTATCAAAAACACAGGTCTCTGCAAAATCGTAAGATGAAGTATAGGGGCTGACGCCTGCCCGGTGCTGGAAGGTTAAGAGGAGTGCTTAGCGTAAGCGAAGGTACGAATTGAAGCCCCAGTAAACGGCGGCCGTAACTATAACGGTCCTAAGGTAGCGAAATTCCTTGTCGGGTAAGTTCCGACCCGCACGAAAGGCGTAACGATTTGGGCACTGTCTCAACGAGAGACTCGGTGAAATTTTAGTACCTGTGAAGATGCAGGTTACCCGCGACAGGACGGAAAGACCCCATGGAGCTTTACTGTAGTTTGATATTGAGTGTCTGTACCGCATGTACAGGATAGGTAGGAGCCGTAGAAATCGGAACGCTAGTTTCGATGGAGGCGCTGGTGGGATACTACCCCTGCGTTATGGCCACTCTAACCCGCACCACTGATCGTGGTGGGAGACAGTGTCAGATGGGCAGTTTGACTGGGGCGGTCGCCTCCTAAAAGGTAACGGAGGCGCCCAAAGGTTCCCTCAGAATGGTTGGAAATCATTCGAAGAGTGTAAAGGCAGAAGGGAGCTTGACTGCGAGACCAACAAGTCGAGCAGGGACGAAAGTCGGGCTTAGTGATCCGGTGGTTCCGCATGGAAGGGCCATCGCTCAACGGATAAAAGCTACCCTGGGGATAACAGGCTTATCTCCCCCAAGAGTCCACATCGACGGGGAGGTTTGGCACCTCGATGTCGGCTCGTCGCATCCTGGGGCTGTAGTCGGTCCCAAGGGTTGGGCTGTTCGCCCATTAAAGCGGCACGCGAGCTGGGTTCAGAACGTCGTGAGACAGTTCGGTCCCTATCCGTCGCGGGCGTTGGAAATTTGAGAGGAGCTGTCCTTAGTACGAGAGGACCGGGATGGACTTACCGCTGGTGTACCAGTTGTTCTGCCAAGGGCATTGCTGGGTAGCTATGTAGGGAAGGGATAAACGCTGAAAGCATCTAAGTGTGAAGCCCACCTCAAGATGAGATTTCCCATTTCTTTAAGAAAGTAAGATCCCTGAGAGATGATCAGGTAGATAGGTCAGGAGTGGAAGGCCAGTGATGGTTGGAGCGGACTGATACTAATCGATCGAGGACTTAACCAAATGGTTAAAAGAAAAGAACTCGGACATTACTTAAACTTCAAATCCAGTTTTGAGTGAGCAAAATGCAAACTCAATAAAAGATAACACCACAGTGTGGTGGCGATAGCGAGAAGGATACACCTGTAACCATGCCGAACACAGAAGTTAAGCTTCTTAGCGCCGATTGTAGTGAGGGGTTGCCCCTTGTGAGAGTAGGACGTCGCCACGC
>NZ_QPTY01000064.1:0-5474 GCF_005236045.1 Enterococcus sp. VV15 | reverse complement strand
CAAAAGCAAAAAGAAGAATAAAACCAGCAATTTTTATTAATAAAAATTGCTGGTTTTATTCTTCTTTTTGCTTTTGCGAGCAGAGCAACATGGGCCCATGTTGCGATATTTTGGTGGCGCCCCAATCCCCGTTTTTTCGTTGAATCTTACTCGGACTGCACTCGTTTTACAGCTGATTTTTCTGAATTTTGAAAGAGCATAAGGAAACGTGGTATCACTTTCTTACGAAAGGTGCTAGATAAGCTGTGCCTATCACGTTTCTCAGAAAAAAATTTGCTATCACTTTTTTGCCATTGTGGCTAGGCTATGTATAGTGTTTTGGCGAAAAATAGCTATACAAATACTATATTTGTATGATATACATAAATTATACACTGATACGAAAGGAAAATTTCCATGGACATTTTAGTTCGAAATATCAATCCCAAAATTATTACAAGAATAGATAAACGTTGTCAGGAACTAACAACCAAAACGGGCAAAAAATGGAGTCGAAATCAATACCTAAAAATTTTAATCGAAAACGATTTTGACCACGAACTTATGAATTACAAAAAAGATCAATTCGATTTATTATTCGAAAAATTTATTGCCATTCAAGCAGAAAATACGAACATACTAAATGACTATGTTCACACAAACAACCAACTCATTGAAACACTTATCGGAGGAATATAACATGAGAAAAACTTCTGTTCAAAAACACGTAACCCTTTATCCCAGTCACGTTGACGTTTTAGATTCCATCATCGAAAAAAATCCAGACGTTAACAATTATTCAGAAGCCATTCGCTTTTTATGTATGAGTTATGAACCTGATACCAATACAACCACAACCAGTAACCAAGCAAAACTCAATGCCATGGGAAAAGAAATTTCTATCATGACAGAAATCATGGCAGAATTTGCTGATTTATATCTAAAAGATACTGGTGTTCTTATCGGTACAAATTCTAAAGTATATCAAGAAGTGAAAGAAAAAATTGAAAATCAACTCAATCCTTCCCGACGAAATCAACCCAAAAATCGTCAAAAAGAAACCAATCAAACCTTTACTTCTGGAAATTTTGACCCAACAAACTTTCTAAAAAGATAAAAAAAGAAACCGAAAAACAAAAAAATTCCTCGATTTCTTTTTAGGGATCGGTCTTCCAGCAAGATTTGCAAGTTGGTACCAACTTGCGAAAAAAAAGAAGAATTCGCAGAAGCGGATTTTTCTTTTTTCATTTTGGGGCGCTGCCCTAATCCCTAAGTCCCGGTTATTCAATAGCATGGAAACTCAAAGAATAGGACGTTCCCTGGAATAAAAAAAGGCTGCTCGTTCGAGCAGTCCATACATAGGAAAATGAAAAAACGACGTCCCTTACTGAGAAACGCTATTAAACTTTTAACAAATCCCTCGGAAAATAACAAGTAGTAAAAAAATAATCACTGAATATTCACAAAGAATCGAAAAAAGCCAACAGCGAAGAATCAAGCTTTTAAAAAGATGTTTTAGATAGACCAATTGAAAATCACAAAGTCTTCCCCTGGATCGGTTGATCCAGGGGCTACTTGGTAGTATATACATTATGTTAACTTGAATTTAAAATAACATGTATTATTGTATTATAAAGCGGACTCTATTGAAATCTATAATTTTCACTTTTAAATATTACAAAAAATCATATAATTTGAGTTATTATTGTTTAGAAGTGATTTTTACAATTTAAACATTTGACAAACTATAGAACAGCACTTAAAATGTGTATACAAGTGACAGCGCTTTAAAAAAGGAGGTGCAGCCTATGTTAAAAAAAACTATGTTGGTACTAGGTTCTATTTCTCTAGGAGTATTAGGTTTTAGCCCCATGCTATTATCCGTAATTGGAAAAAATAATTCCAAAGGGGAACTTAAATTAAATCCAAATTACTACAATAGTCCTAATGAACCTATGTTTATTTCAGAAAAACAAAACGACGGTCAGGACAAATAATCCTGCCGTCGTTTTGCTCTAACTTCTACCAGTACAATTCATGTTGATTACTCTTCCAGTCCATTGGAAACTTACGCCACCCTTTTTACCTCCATATGGCGTAACTATGTTTTTATAAGAAAAATAATAACGTCTATTATTTTGAATTGAACCGTATCTTTTAATAGCAGCATTTCTCATTTTATTAGTCACTGATCCTGGAGTCTTTCCAGCAATAGAATTTAAATTTTTTCCAGTTTCAGAATTTGTAACGTTAATAACATAATTCCCACTAGATTTATCATAATAATAAGAACCAGCATCAACTGTTTTTGAGAAAATACCACCTATACCAGTTAATAGAAATAGACCAACAAATACTTTTAACATAGTTTTTTTCATATAAAAACCTCCTTTAGTTTAAGAATATACTAATAATTATAAAGAAAACGTTTTATATTATCAATGTTAAAATAATAAAAAGGAGAGCTTGATCTATGAACAAAAATAAATATTATCCTATTTATGAAGATTTAAAATATAAAATTCAGCATGGAGAATATAAAGAAAATGAAAAAATTCCTAGTGAAAATCAATTATGTAATCTCTACTCTAGTAGTAGAGCAACTGTCAGAAAAGCTATAGAACTATTAGCTATATTCGGATTTGTGGATAGATCTCAGGGAAAGCAAACCATTGTTTCATCTAAAAAAAACTGGAATAAAAGATTTTTAACCGAAGAAGAATATAAAAAATTAGTTCTATTCAATTTAAAAAGTACTGAATTAAACGAGATCATTGCTTTATCTGAAAAATATTCTGTATTAAAAAAACTTGTTGATTTTTGGAATAACAATAATTTAATTTAACTAGCAAATTTTCTAAAAAGATAAAAAAAGAAGTGGGCAATATGGGAAATTAAACCACTACTTTTTTGTTTTGTTGCTCCAGCAACGCTTAGTCCTAAATTATCCGAAAGATAAAATAACAAATAAAATGTTCATTTACCATATAAATGGTCGCTAAAATAAGCCCACAAAAAAGAGCCATTAACCCTTTGATTATAAAGGATTAATGGTTCTTTTATTCTTCGAATATTTTCTATTTATTTGATAAAATCACGATTTTTTTGAATTGTGCTACCAAAATAAATGCCTGTATATCAATCATTGCTACCAAATATTTCTCTGTTATTTAGCATTACGCTCCCCTATTAGAGTAGGGGGCACAGTATTTTCTACCTGTTTTGGGGGTTTGTCCCACATAGCATTGGTGTTCAAGTGCTCCGTTTTTCTGTCAAAAAGGTTCTTCCTGGTTTCATATGTTTATGGGCCTTAATTTGCATTTTAAGTTGTTTTGGTGTCTGAATCATATAAGTATACCAAAGGATGGGCAAAACAGCTTAAATCGAATTTTAGAAAGGGTTTATGACGTTCCAGGGTTGTTAGGGCTTGCCCTGACCGCCTATAAGGCGCTTTAAGAGCAAGATAAGGATTTTTATTTAACTTGTCTTAGAAAGCCTTAAACAAGCATTTAGGGAATAATAAAGGCCTTTTTAGGAACGGGTTGAAGCAAAGGAGCCTTTAGTCGACTGCGCAGTACAATGTGAGAGCGTAGCGATCACACCTTTTTAGCGACCGTAGGGAGCCAGTTTCCCAGTTTAGGAAAATGCGCGAATCTGTTTGAGGAGAAAAGGAGTAATTTTTTAGGCGGGAAATTTTGCCCTCCCTCTTTTATAATCTCTTTTTAAATCTCTTTTTAAACCTCTTTACCGTCGTCTGTTCCCTTACTCTCCCAAGGGGTGTAGCTTTTTTAGGGCATGAAATTATCTGTTTATAGGCATGAAATTATCTGTTTATAGGCATGAAATTATCTGTTTATAGGCATGAAATTATCTGTTTTAGGTATTGTTTTAAGACATAATATGTCTTAAAATTATGTCAATAAAATTAGTGAGACTGGAGTATCAAATAAATGGCAAATGAAATTGTAAAATATGAACCAGAATTAAATACCATTCCTTTAAGAAAATTTACCCCAATAGAAATGAACTTGTTTTTTTCTATTGTCTCTAGAATGCGTGATAAAGGTAATCAAAAAATACGCTTTTATTTCAGTCAGCTTAAAGATTTAAGTGCTTATAAGCAAACTGCTGGGGAAGTCTTTATAAAAGATTTAACAAGAACATACGATCATTTAATGGATTTACGTTTTGGAAAAAAAAGCAATGGTGGATTAACCATAGAACGATTTACAATGTTTACTGATTTTGAAATTCATGGAGAAGTCGATAACCCTTATGTAGATATAAAAGTTCACGAAAAAGCTTTGCCTTTACTTAACAATTTAGAAAGTTGGGTACGTTTCTCTTTAACAGAATTTCGAGATTTAAATAGCAGTTATGCTAAAACAATGTTTAGATTGCTAAAACAATACCGAACTCAAGGATGGGCTGAATTTTCCAAGGAAGATTTTTTAGAGCTATTAGATATTCCTAAAAGCTATAGACAAACAAACATAAATCAGTTTGTACTCAAACCCATAAAAGAAGAACTAACTCCACTGTTTAAAGGATTAACGATTCGTAAAAAATATGGTAAAGGACGAGGAAAGCCTGTTATTGGTTATCGGTTTACTTGGAAAGCTGAAATTAATCATGCTGACGATTTCTCAAAAGGAAAACATGAAGATTTACGTATAAAATTATTCAATATTGAGCACAATGGAGAATTAACTCAAGAAGAAAAATGGCGCGCTAAAGATCGAATATTAAATCTTCCCTTAGGCACTCATGAAGCAGATTTTAAAAAGCAGCAACAAACTGAAAAAGAAGGAACACAAAAACAAGCACTCTCAAACGAACTCAAACAAGATTTAATAGGAAATTTACAAAACTTATTCGATTAAATATAAGGAGTATTTATGGCAGATAAAACTATCAAAGAACTTGCTGAAGAATTAGGGGTTAGTAAAACAGCAATCAATAAAAAAGTTTCTAAAGAAAATCGAAAACTTTGGTTTTCAAAAGTCGGAAACAAGTTTGTGATTAACGATATCGGTCAGAAAGCTATTAAATCAATGTTTTATTCCGAAAACGAAAACTTAAATCGAAAACTAGTTAGCGGAAAAACAAAAACCGAAAACTTGAAAAACGCTAACCAAGTTTCCGAATTAGAACTTGTATCTTTATTGAATAAGCAATTAGACCAGAAAGACAAACAGTTACAAGAAAAAGATACTCAACTAAAACAAATGCAAAAATTACTCGATCAGCAACAACAACTCACCCTGCAAGCCAACCAACAAATCGAGAAACTGCAGGAACAACTACAGTTGACTTATACGGAAGAATCTTCGGAAAATAAATCAACTACTCTTTCTGAAGAAACAGAATCGATAGAAAAACAATCAAAGACGGAGAAAAAATGGTGGCAATTCTGGCAATAAAACCAGCAATTTTTATTAATAAAAATTGCTGGTTTTATTCTTCTTTTTGCTTTTGCGAGCAGAGCAACATGG
>NZ_QPTY01000063.1:0-5482 GCF_005236045.1 Enterococcus sp. VV15 | reverse complement strand
ACAGATTTTAGAGAAAAAACTGGTCGATTCTACAATGAGATGAATGATGAGAACGATAGTTCAAAGGTCACACAAGAAAAGTTGAATTTTATTGCCAATTCTATCGGGCAACAACCAACGCGTGAAACCCTGTTATCTCCAACAGGGATACTTTATCTATTGAGTATCTTACAAAATTTCCAATTGCCTCCAGAAGGGGGACCAACGCAAGAAAATGCTGTTCAAAAAACCTCCGCAACGTTTGAAGCAAACACGGTGGTACAAACGAGGCATGAAAGAGAAAAAGTAAGAATTGATTCATTTCTATCAAGTTCTACGGTGAACACGACACGTGTGAATCAGCCTACACCGCTGAATCGAACAGAAAAAAGTGGCGCCATACAAGAATCTTCATCAGGATCCCCTAACCATGTTTATTTTTTGACAGATGAAGTTCATAACCTGAGCCTGGAACTCCATAAGATGGCCTATGGTATTAAGGAGCTTTCAAATTGTACGACAGAAAAAGAAACTTTTCAGTTAGGTGGAACGATTGAAAAAACTCATTTTAATACGATTTGTCAAACAGCAACCGCTAAGTCTGATCAAGTGAATAAACAGGATCCAATTCAATCAGAGGAGATCAAACACTTTTCTTTTGCAAGTTCTTCGGAAAAGGAAAAAGGAACAGCTAATTCTTTTTCAAGTGGAGAAGCAGCTCAAATGTTGAGAAAAAATTTTCAAGCATTCTTTGAAAAAGAACATGGACAGAGCCATAACTCTAACGATAATGTGGTTTCCCAGCAGGCATCTTTTTGGGAAGAACTGACTGAAACGTTTTCTTCTTTTTTTAGTCAATTTGAACAGCCAACTGATTCAGAACAACAGGGAGGTGCGTCAGGTGACTCGCTTATGGATTGTTTTTTAAGTATGATGATGCGGACTTTTTCGGTTCACTATGAGAACCCGGAGTCAGTGGCTCAACGAGCGAAACATGATGTGGGGTGGTTGCTTCGTTCACACGCTTCAAATTACTCTGGAACTACAAAACCACCGAAAAGTAAGTCATCGGGGCCAAAAAGTAAACGTCCAACTTCGGAAAAAATGGAGTTTGTTCTAAAAGAAAATGAGGCCGACTTTTTAACAAAGCTAGGTCATCTAACGAGTGAATTTGCAACCACGCTGGATGGTTTCGTCCAAAGAATGATTCCAACCCTCGGTGCTGAAGCAAAGCCACTTTCCGTGCCATCGATACCAACTGAAGCAACTTCAATAGACGAACAAGCTGATAGGGCAGTATCTCCAAGCATTGACCCTGAGACAAGACAAGTCCATGAAATCAATGAAACCATCGTAAATAATCGGATTCCTTCGAGTCGTTATCAAGAACCTTTGCCGATATTCTTTTATGATCACGACCTTTTTCAGAAAAAAAATGAAACAAGGAACGTAAATAAAAAGCTTAAAGAATTCTTCATAAAAGAAAAAATAGCGAATGATACAACTCCGGATGTGGAACTACTAGACATTGCTCAAAAATGGATTGGAAATAAAAATTTAGATAAATTGGAAAAAAAACATTTTTTGGCGTACACTATCCTTGAAAATTATGGAATAGAGAACGTGAGGTAGGGAGAATTTATAGCTGCTGGTAAATTACAGGACATCTTTTTACAGTGGAAAACCAATACGTTATTAGAAGATTATACATACAAAGAAATCACTAGTAAGACGATTCAGTATGATTTGTCTGAAACAGACCCTGTCTTAATCACTTCTTTTAATGAATATAAAAAAGAGAACGATTGCATATTCGTTGAATTTACGAAGGGGGTACCACACACTATTCCTAGCACTCAGTTACTCTCACCTATCTATCATGAGGATAGTTTGTTTCGAGCACGTGGAAGGACAGAAGATGTAAATGAAGAAGTCTGGCACTTTCTTGTTAGACAAAAATTTTCGAAGGACCTTACATCGTCAAGAGAGCTAGTTCAAAAGGTGCAAGAATGGATTTTTGCGGGAGAAAATTACGGAGCGATTATAGAAAGACAACGTCAAATTGCTGAGCTAATTTGTGAAGTATATGGGGTGACAACTGAAAATATGTCTCCTGATATGGCACGGTTCTATTTGTTGCAATGGGAAGATAATAACGCACAAGTAGGTTACAGCTTTAGAGAAGTTAAACAGGAGAAAGATGGTGAATTCACGACAGATGAAGCAACTGAAACGGAGAATCTTGAGAAAAAAATTACGGATTTTATTCAGAAAAATGGCATTGAACTCCCACAACCAAATAAACAACAGCTTCCTAATCTTGATGAAAAACAAAAAGAGGATCAACGCATAAAAATTGCTTCTTTGTTAACTGATAATGGGCTACCCTGTGCGTATAATGGTCCTAAACAGATTGTTCAAGCGGTCACAGAGTGGTTATTTCTTGGGAGAGTAAATCCGGAGTCAGTGCATGCTATTGAGCTAGATGGAAGCATCTCGGAGCCATTGGATTCTCTTGGAATTAATGAGACCAGCCCAGAAGCATTGTATGCTTTTAAAATCAAGCAATTAGCCAATGTGCTCCTTGAAAAGGAGGAAGGAGAAAAAATCTCAGAAGAGCTAGCAACTGAAATTGTTGGTGAATGGCTAACTGATACAACTAAAGAAGGTGCCCGCTTACAGGAACTTAGAGCAAAAGATGGGTTCATATCTCGTGATGTTACTTCTGTATGGCAAAGTCCGAAACTGATGGGAAAAGTAGAGGAATTTTTGCGCAAAGAGAATTTACTGCCATCTGGCACGGCAACAAAAGAAACCGTATTGCTTGCCGCAGGAAAATGGCTCATGCCAGAGGAGAATAAAAATGTTTTTCATAAAGGAAATCTTCAGGCTTTCGCTAAAGTACTAACCAAAGAGTTGAATTTTTATGGAGGAAAAGGCGAGAAAATAGCAGATAACGTTGCTGAAATGATGGTGAAAAAGTGGGTATTCGAGAATATACTGGGAGGATCGCTTGCGGAATATCTAGCTAAGCAAATGATGGAAGTACCAGATCCATCCACATTTACTGTCTCTGATCTTGAAGGTAAGATTAATGGTGCTTTGAATGACTTCCACCATAGAATCTCTCTAGATGAATTTAGAGACCAGGCGAGAGAACAGGAGCATAATTTTGGTTTGCTATGGAGGAATTTAGTTCAAACGTCACTACCGGTTGATATTAATTTTCTAGATAAAAAGGAATTAATTTCTCATTCTGGACTATTGCCACAGCTGATAGGTGGAAAACTATTAGAGTTTGTAGGGGATCACAACGAAATTAATGAGTCACAAAAGAGAAGCTTAGGTGCTGCTTTCATGGATAGTGTGGCTGAAAAAAAACAACTAAGTTTCAGCGAGCTACAGACAATTTTTTTGCCTGCATTGCTTGCAACAGCCGAACTAGAACCAGATTCATTACGTGAAGCTTTCGTTAAAGGAAACTATAAAGAATTTGCTCTAAATACATTCATTAGCTACTGGAAAATAGGCTATTTCAAAATAGTAGAGGAGCAAAAAACGATTGATACTTTATTTCAATCCTATCAAAAAGCAATACTTAATTGGCGTAGTAAAAGTGCTTTAGCAGAAGAAGTGATTCAAGCGTGCTATGATGCCGATGCAAAACTCATAGGTGAAAGACCTCTCCACCCATTGGGCGTTCCACCGTTTCACCAAACAACACGTGAAGAAGCGATCGACTACTATCTAAGTGGAGAAAATCCTTGCCCGACATTGAACAGGCCTCTCCCTGTTTTGGAAGAAAAATATAAAGAGTTGACAAATAATGCGGCAAATGCTTATTGGCAGTTGGATAATAAGATTGTTGAAATAGCACTGAATGCTATGGATCCAACTGAGTCCCAGTTTCTTTTTTCGCAAGAGACCCAGATTTATGAAGCGTCTGCAAGTATTCGAAAAGAATTTGCTACTAGTCAAGGATATCCTGCATGGAAAAATGTACCATTAAAAGACACCGATTTGTTCATGGCGAAACAAGGTAAGGAAGAACGAGTGTATGGTTTGAAAAAGTTGGGAAAGGAACTAGGTTATGGTGTCTATCGAGTCGATAAGAACCCAGAGTTATACAACAAATATGAGTTTTTCTCGGAGGAGTACGTCCGCATTCGTGATCGATTAGAAGTGAGTGTGAATAAAGACGATCAGAATTTTATAAATATGCATGGACAATCCTTTAGTGTCCAATCAATATTTGCCGGGAGATTAGGCTGGAAACACCGTCATAATTTGTATGACCGATTGTATAAAGAGGGAAATGAAAAAACAAGGAGAGAAAAAGGGATTGACATGCTTTTGAGTTTGGTTCCTTTTTATGACTGTGTGACAGGGATCATCGAAAAAGATTCAAATAAGGCGGTTCCATCTTGTGTGATTGACGTTGTTTTATTGATCCCAGTAGTAGGAGAGGCGATGGGGTTCACTGCAAAATTTGGGCTAGGTGTGGCAAAAGAACTTATAAAGAGGGGAATAAAAGGTGTGTTAAAAAACAGTAAATATTTTCTCCCTACCCGCGCTGAATCACTAAAATTTGGAGTTTCTCTGGTTCGATACATTGATCCAGGTATCGAATTTGTATCTGATATCAGTAAACTGTTGCCCAAATTAATGAAATTGAACTTTAAAGGTCAAAGCAAAGAAGTAAAGAATCTTATAGCAACGTTAGAAAAACTACAAAAAGAAACCTCTGTTGCTTCGGAATCCATCGTGAAGGCTCGATTGCCGAAAGGTGGTCCAGAGGTACCGGTGAAACGCGTAGATGAACATTTATATGTACAGGTGATGAATCCACAGGGAGATAAATTCGGTGAATACTTCCTATTGAAAAATAACCAGTTAGAAGTTTTTAAAGGTCCAGTAAAATTTTCAGAAGAACAGAAAAAACAGATCAATAGTGTAGCCGTTAAAATAAAAGATAATCAGAGGTTTATAGACGAAAAAAATGTACACCCCACGGCTTATGGTGAAGGGAGTATCAGGACTGTATTAGAAGCAGAAAAGTCGAATAAGTTATTGATTAAAATGAATAATCAATGGATTCCCGTCAGAGAGACTCCGATTGAGGGGCTTGGTGTGCGTTACGATGCAGAGATTGAAAGAAAACTTATTCCTGTAAACTTCAACGGTGCCGAGTGGTATTTTGAAGCAACGACTTCGCCTTTTTTAGGAAAAAAAGTAAGTAACAAAATCGGGAAAAAACTCAAACGTTTCGAAACTCATTCAAATCCGACCATATTTTCAGCACCAGATGAGAGAGGATTAGTGCGGGATACTTCGGGAAGATCTTATATCAAGATAAAAAATCACTATGTACCGCTCATTTTACTGGATAAGGGGGCAGAGCGTTACCATTTAGTGAAAAAAAACGCAAACAGCCCCATGACGATTCTAAGATTCCACCCAGAAATCAATCAATTTCGTGGTGAAACATTCTTGGAGAAAAAGA